>JAFKFP010000379.1 GCA_017308185.1 bacterium
CATTGTAGCAGAGCACGGCATAGAGCATGGGACTTCCTTCCTTTCCATGACGAATGGCGGGAGATCGTGCCGACATGGGCAGGCACGATTATCGCGATAATCGGCGTTTTTTGGGACTGACGGCGGGCCGGTGCGGCGGGTCGAGCGTCAGAGCCAGCGGCGCACCCGCTTGCAATAGTCGCGATATTTCTTGCCGAAGCGCTGCTCGAGATGCCGTTCCTCGTGCTCGATGGCGAGTTTCTGCGTCAGGAACGCCGCGACGACGGAGAGGCTGATGAACCAGGGCATGCTGGCCGCGAGGCCGATCCCGACCATGAAAAGCGTATTGCCGAGATAGATCGGGTTGCGCGAGATCGAATAGGGTCCGTTCTGGACGAGATGCGCCGCCGGCCGGTCGAGCCGGACCGAGGTCTTCGCCTTGTGCATCGTGTGGATCGACATCATCACCATCGCCACCGCCACGACCGCGAGCAGGATACCGGCGACGAAGAGCATGCCGGCAAGGGGATCGCCGATCCAGGGCAGCGGAACACCCCAGGAAAGCGCAACGCTCGCCAGTATCGCCGCCACGTAGAGGACCGGCGGCCATGGGAAATGGATCGGACCCCTCTCGACTAGGCTCATGGCTTGCCGTTCTCGCCTTGCCGGAACAGATCCTCGTCCGTCTGCTCCGAACATTGCAGCGCCAGTGATTGCAGCTTGTCGCGCATAGCCTCGTCCTCCCTCCCGGAGAACAGGGCGCCGAGTTGGCCTCCCGCCTCCAGGCGATCCAGCATGCAGCCACAATAGCGCGTGCAGAACGCCTTGTCGCGGTTGTCGGCGCACTGCTCCTCGCAGGCGGCAGTAAACCGTGCCTCTGGCGGGATCGCCGGCGCCGGCAGGATTTGCGAATAGAGCCAGACCGAGCCGAACAGGATCGGCTGATGCAGAAGATAGACGGCGAGACTGTGCCGCCCGGCGAAGGTGAAAGGCCGGGACCAGTTGCCCGGCGCCCACCCGGCCAGTGCGTCGAAGATGCCGTAGGCCTGCGCAAGCTTCGCGCACGCAATACCGATGAGCACCGGCGCGAACCACGGGAAGACCGGCACGTAGTCGTTGGAATGCGGATCGAAGGACGAAAGGCCGACCCACCACAGCGCCGGGTGATCGAAGAATGGCGAGCGCAGATAAAAGGGCGCGGCGATGATTGCCGCCGCGATCACCAACGAGAGGACGGCCGGCACGCGCAGGAAGAGGAGCCCGAGAAGGCTTGCGAGCGCGATCTGGTGCAGGATGCCGAAGAAGATGAAGGCGTC
>JAFKFP010000031.1 GCA_017308185.1 bacterium
GGCTGCGGGGCGCACGACATTGACCGCTGTCGAATCGAGCGAGATCTGCCGCGCCTACAATATCCCGCTGCCCGCGGAGCGGCTCGCCGCCACGGCGGATGAAGCCGTCTCCGCCGCGGGCGAACTCGGCTTCCCCGTCGCACTGAAAGTGGTATCCAGCGATATCAGTCACAAGTCCGACGCCGGGGGCGTGCGCCTGGGCCTCTCATCGGGTGACGACGTGCGCGCTGGATTCGAAGCTGTTACGTCTGCTGCACGCGCTTTTGATCCAGGAGCGGCGATCGACGGCGTCCTGGTGCAGCAGATGGCGCCACGCGGAGTCGAAGTGATCATCGGCGGCGTCACCGATCCCAGCTTCGGCAAAGTCGTGATGTTCGGACTCGGCGGCATCTTCGCCGAAGTTATCCAGGATGTTACCTTCGCGCTCGCGCCCGTCACGCGTGAGCGCGCTCGCGCCATGCTTTCCGAGATCAGTGGCTATCCGCTCCTCACTGGCGCGCGCGGCACGCAACCGGTGGACCTCGATGCCCTCGCAGCCGTCATCGAGAGCGTGTCCAAGCTCATCGCCGATAGCCCCACCATCTCCGAGCTCGACCTGAACCCGGTCATAGCGCTTCCCGACGGCGCAATCGCAGTGGATGCGCGTATTGTCGTCGGCCCCGAACCGCTGCGGCCCCCTCAGCACGATGCCGCTTCCATCGTTGCGACCATGCAGCGGACCATGCACCCAAAGGCGATCGCCATCATCGGCGCATCCGCCGAGGAAGGGAAGATCGGTCACTCGGTGGTGCGTAACCTCATCGATGGAAGCTATGCCGGCACGCTCTATCCTGTGAATCCGAAGGCCGCCGAGATCCAGGGGCTGAAAGCGTATCCCTCCATTACCGACATACCGGGCGAGGTCGATGTCGCCGTCTTCGCGATCCCGGCTCCGCTCGTACCGAACGCAGTCCGCCAGGCGGGCGAGAAGGGCGTCGCTACTGCTGTCCTCATCCCCTCGGGTTTCGCCGAAATTGGCGAAGTCGAACTCCAGCGCCAGGTGGTAGAGGCCGCTCAGGAGTCCGGTATTCGCCTCATGGGGCCGAACATCTACGGGTACTACTACACGCCGGCGAGTCTCTGTGCGACGTTCTGCACGCCGTACACGGAGCAAGGCACGGTTGCCCTCTCATCGCAGAGCGGCGGCGTCGGCATGGCCATTGTCGGCTTCAGCCGCGCCCACAACATGGGTGTCTCGGCAATCGTCGGCGTGGGCAACAAGTGCGACCTGGACGAAGACGACCTGCTCGAGTTCTACGCTGCCGACGTCAACACACAGGTCATCGCCATGCACGTCGAAGATCTGAAAGATGGCCGCGCGTTCGTCGATGCCGCCCGTCGTGTCTCGCGCGACAAGCCAGTCGTCGTCCTCAAGGCAGGCCGTACAGCGCAGGGTGCGCGCGCTGCCGCTTCGCATACGGGTGCGCTCGCAGGCACAGACCGCATCTATGATGCCGCCCTGCGAGAGGCCGGCGTGGTGCGCGCGCGCACGCTCGAAGATCTCCTCGATTGGTCGCGCGCGCTGACCATGCTCCCTGAGCCAATGGGCGAGAATGTGCTCATCGTCACAGGTGCTGGGGGTTCGGGCGTCCTCCTTTCGGATTCATGCACCGACTACGGCCTGAAGTTGATGGCTGTGCCCCCGGATCTCGATGCCGCCTTCCGTGAACTCATCCCTCCGTTCGGAGCATCTGGCAACCCCATCGACATAACGGGTGGCGAACCGCCGGAAACGTACCGCAAAGCCATTCGGCTGGCGCTCCAGGATGAGCGTGTGCACGCGCTCATCCTTGGCTACTGGCACACCATCATCACGCCGCCGATGGTTTTCGCACGGCTTGTCGGCGAAGCACTGGACGAGGCGAAGGCAGCCGGTATCACGAAGCCCGTGGTCGCCTCGCTCGTCGGCGATGTCGAGGTTGAGGAGGCCTGCCGCTATCTCGAAGAACGCGGGGTCCCCGCGTACCCCTACGCTGCCGAGCGGCCGGTGGCAGCCCTCGCCGCCGCCTATCAGTGGTCTCGACGGCGCAACACTTAGGCACCGGCCGCGTGGCCTCCCGGTCCGTCGTCAGCGCACGACCAGTACGCCAAGGGCCACGGCCACGAAGCAAGCCATCGAGGCGAGAATGGCGGAATCCGTGAAAAGGATGCGGTCCGGCGCCTCGGCCTGTCGCGGCCCACGAATGAGGAAGAGGAACCGGAACAGGCCGAAGGCCACGAACGGTATCGTCAGGGCCATCGCACCGTTCGATGGGACATGCGACGACAGGAACGTGTAGGCAGCGTAGCTGATCACCGTGCCGGCTGCCCCGAGCCCAACCATCCAGGAGAGGAGCCTGGCATCATAGTGCGCAAGTGCGGGTCTGTGCTGGGCTGCTGCAGGGCCGCCAAGCTGCCGGAACTCTGCCCAGCGCTTGCAGCTCGCGAAGAAGAAGGCCCCCAGGCTGGAGCAGATGTAGAGCCACGGGCTAATGGTCACGTCGATTGCCCCGGCGCCCGCTACGGCGCGCGCCACCACGCCTGCACACAGGATGAGTACGTCGACGAGCGGGACGCTCTTCAAGCCGGCCGAATAGCCGAGCATCAAAACAACGTAGCCCGAGAGGACAGCCCCGGCGATAGGCCCCAGCGCGAAGCCCACGGGTATTGCGATTACCAGCAGTACCGTAGCCACTCTCAGCGCTGTCATGGTGCTGACGTCGCCTGCGGCGATCGGGCGCGACGCCTTCCGAGGATGGCGGCGATCGTGCTCCCGGTCTCGAGTATCGTTGACGAGGTAGACCGCGCTCGATGCGGCGCACCACGCGCCGAACATCACGATGGATCGCCAGAGCAACGGCCACCAGCTCGTCGCGTCCGATGGATGCCACGCCGCGCCCGTGCTGAAGATGAGGGCAGCGAACACGATCAGGTTCTTCGGCCACTGATGGGGCCGCAATGCCCGCACCAGTGGCGGCACACTCCCGCGCACGACGATTACGCCCGTTTCAGCAGTCACAGCGGGCTCCGTGGCTGTCGTAAGCTTCCGTGATGGCAACCGCCACTGGCATCTGGCTCCGGCATCTGTACAGCCTAGCTACACTGCAGCTTCAATGCGATGCCGCGCGCTACCCAACGCGCGCCCAAAGCATTGCCGCGCTTCGTGATGCCCCGTCATACTTCATAGTGCCGCAGCTGCACCGGGCGCGGCACGGGCGGGAAAGTGAGTGGGTGTGCCACGGGTTCGAGCCGATCTCCTTCTCCTTGAGCGTGGCCTCGCGGAGTCTCGCGAATCGGCGCGGCGCCTCATCATGGCTGGCAAGGTGCGTGTCGGCACGACCGTGCTCGTAAAGCCGGCAACGATGATCGACCCCGCCGCGCCAGTCGAAGTAATAGCGCCGCCGCGCTATGTGAGCCGGGGTGGACTCAAGTTGGAGGCCGCGCTCGATACCTTTCACATTGATGTTGCCGGGCTTCGCTGCCTCGATATTGGCGCGTCTACGGGCGGCTTCACTGACTGCCTCCTGCAGCGCGAGGCCGCGTCCGTCTGTGCTGTGGATGTGGGCCGCGCCCAGCTCCATGCGCGCCTGCGGGCCGACCCTCGCGTGCACCTGCGCGAACACGTCAATGCCCGTGATCTCCCGGAATTGCCACCAGTCGATTTCTTCGTCGCAGATGTGTCGTTCATTTCGCTGAAGAAGGTGCTCCCTTCGGTGCAAAGTCACACCCATCCGGGTACGATTGGCGCGGTGCTGCTAAAGCCACAATTTGAAGCTGGTCCTGCCGATGTGCCACGGGGCGGCGTCATCCGCGATGACACCGTGCGTGAGCGCGTGCTCCGCGATTTCCTCGACTGGCTCGGTTCACGCGAGTGGACCGTGCTGGGCTCAATGACCTGTCCCATCCACGGGGGCGATGGCAACATCGAGTACTTTGTGCACGTCGCCACACCTTCGCCTGGAGCCCCCGCATGCTGAAACACGCCGTTGTCCTTCACCACCCTCGCGCAGAGGTCGCTGCGGCCTTCTCGCGGCAGCTTGGCCAGGAACTCGCTCATCGCGGCGTTGACGTGTTCATCGGTGACGTCTGGGGCAAAGTCGATGAGGATGCGCTCGAAACGGCGCAGCTCGCTATCTGCATCGGCGGGGATGGCACCGTCCTCCGTGCCGCCCGCCTGCTGACCCCATACGAGGCCCCGATCCTTGGCGTGAATATGGGCCGCCTTGGATTCCTGACCGACATGAGCCCGCGAGATTGCTTCACCCACGTCGAGCGAATGATGTCCATGGATTGGCGAGTCGAAGAACGGCTCATGGTGCGCGGTGAAGTCTTTGATGGAGGCCCCCCTGCTGTCTATCACGGCCTCAACGATTTTGTCGTCAGCCGCAGGTCACCGGGTCGGCCCATCTACGTCGATGTGCGCGTCGATAATGGGCGCCTCGCCCTCTACCGTTGCGATGGCATCATCATTGCCACACCGACCGGCAGTACGGGCTATTCGCTCAGTGCGGGAGGACCGATTCTCGCGCCCACCGAGCGTCAACTTGTCATGACGCCAGTTTCCGCGCATCTTTCGCTCGGGCGCTCTCTTGTGCTCCAGCCCGACTCCGTGGTGGAGATGACAATCACGTCTGACTACGGCGCCATCGTATCTGTCGATGGCCAGGAAGACCTTCCCGTGAACAGCGATTGCCGGGTGACCGTCTGCGTGAGCGAACATACGACGCGCTTCGTGCGATTCCGCGAAGCCTCCTCGTTCTACACAGAGCTTGCCGAGAAACTCGAGTTTCAAATGTCGAGTCCAATCAATGGGCGTGCTTGAGAAGCTCACCATCACCGATTTCGCTGTCGCGCGCTCCGTGGTTGTCGAACCGGGCCCTGGCCTCAACGTCTTCACCGGCGAAACCGGCGCCGGTAAATCGCTCGTCGTCGACGCGCTTACGTTTCTCTTCGGTGGGCGCCGTGGCCGCGAGGTCATCGCAACGGGCGCGGAACGCGCCACCGTCACAGCCATCCTCAACGTGGATGGACAGAGTGTGAGGCTCGAACGCTCGGTGGGGCTTTCGGGCCGTTCGGCGTCTCGCGTGGACGGGGCGGCGGCCACGGTCGATGACGTGCGCCAGCGGTTCGGCGATCTTGTCGACATCCATGGGCAATCCGAACAACTCGCGGTGCTTCGGCCGTCGGTCCAACTCACTATCCTTGATGCATACGCCGGACTCACGGATCAGCGCGACGCCGTGGGGGCAACAGTGCGCGACCTCCGTGATGTACGACGGCAGATCGAAGCCCTTGCGCGTGACACCCGCGAGCGCGAACGCCTTATCGACCAGTTGCGCTACGAGGTTGAAGAGATCGAAGCCGCGGGACTCGAACCTGGCGAGGATGAGTCCCTGCGCGAGGAGCAGCGCAGGCTCTCCAGCAGCGGCCGGCTGATGGAAGCAGCAGCGGAAGCCATGGCGGCGCTGGAAGCTGCACCCATTGGCGAGCTCGCCCGGGCGGTCGCGGAAATTGCTGGACGCGACGCCGCGGCCGCGCGACTGCTCGAATCTGCGACCGCCATTGAGTCTTCCGCTGATGACCTGGCCCGCATGCTCCGCCAGTACACCGACGCGATAGAGGAAGATCCAGAGCGGCTGGCTGCCGTTGCCGACCGGCTGGATCGTATCGCGCGCCTGACCCGCAAGTACGGGGAGTCTGTCGATGATGTCATTGCGTATGGCGCAGAGGCCGCTCGTCGCCTCGCCTCGCTCACGGATGCCGGCCAGTCCGCTGAGGAGTTGGCGGCGAGGGAGCAGTCGCTGCTGCTGACGCTGGCGCGGCAGGCCGGTGAACTCTCGGCAGCGCGGCGTGCCCACGCAGGGAGACTTGTGCGTGCGATCGCCGCCGAACTTGAACATCTCGGCATGCCCGGCGCCTCGCTGTCGGTTGGCTTTGGTTGTGATGAGGACTCGCGCGGTCCACACCTGCGCGTCCCCGAGTACGAGGTGGTCATTACCGAGCGGATGCCGGACACGCCGTATGACGAGCTTCCGTGCGCCTTCAGCGAGACTGGAGTGGACCGCGTGGAGTTCATGGCATCCTTCAACCCGGGCGAGTCGCCCCGCCCGCTGGGTGCCGTGGCGAGCGGCGGAGAAACATCCCGATTTCTGCTGGCTCTCACGAGCGTCCTTGGGGCCGTGGGCCCCTCGCGACTCGTGATCCTGGATGAGGTGGATGAGGGCGTTGGCGGCCGGGCGGGCGCGCTCGTGGGTGAGGCACTCGCGCGGCTGGCCGAGAGCCGCCAGGTACTGTGCATCACACATCTGCCGCAGGTCGCCGCCTATGCGGCCAGGCATTTCGTGGTGTCCAAGCAGTCCGATACGACGCGAACCTGGTCCGACATCCAGGCTGTCGAAGGTGAGGCACTTCGCGACGAACTCGCTGACATGCTCGGTGGTGTCACCGACGCGAACCGCGCTGCTGCGGAAGGGCTCATTGCAGCGAGCGTGGCTCGCTGATCTACGGAAGTTCGGCGATGAACTCCTGTAGTGCGGCGCGGAATTCGGCGGGGCGTTCGAGGTGGACCCAGTGGCCGCTCCGTATCACCGCCAGCTTCACGCCGGGCGCGCGCCGGAGCACTTCGGCGTGGTACTCGGCGGACGGCGCCGAATCGACGACGAGCGTTGGCTGATTCCCGAGCGCGTCGAGCAATTCATCGCTGCGTGCGGCGATCTCGTCTTCGGTGAACTCGAACAGCGCGGACCATAACGCCTGCCCAACATCTACCGGCGTCTTCGATTTCAACCCGGCAATGATTGCGCGATCCGCCTCTGGCATCGCCTCCGTCACCATACCCTCGAATAGCTGATCCCGGAACGCCATGTGTGTATCCGGGGATCTGATGAGGAACTCCACTGCGCGCATCTGGGCCGTGAATGGCCGCAGGTTCAGCGGCTGGTCTTCGACGACGACTGCCCGCGCGAACCCGGGGAAGCGGCGAGCCACTTCGGCGGCGATGAAGCCGCCGTAGCTATGGCCCACCAAAACTGGCGAGGTAATACCCGCTGCCGAGCAGATGGCGACAACATCGTTTGAGAGCGCCTCGCTGGTGAAGCAGTGGTCCCGCGGCATCCCCGATTCTCCGTGGCCGCGCATATCCGGGGCGACGCAATGGTGCGCGGCAGCGAACGCCGCCATGGTGGCTGCCCAGCTCGCCGAGCCATCGCACCAGCCGTGGAGGAACACGATCGGCGGCCCGGATCCAGCCTCCTGGTAGTTGAGTGTGACAGTGGGCCGATCGAGCGTTGGCATGGTGGCGAATCCCCCTCTGCGGTGAACCGCATTTAGACACCCCACATTCGCCGCCGTCAAGCCCGGATACGCGCCATCAATCTGACGCCGGTGCAAGCGTGGATCTCTAACGCCCGGATGCGCCGGATCACTGGATGGATTCGAGCAGCGCCCGCGCTGCCCGCTTCGCTTTGCTGCCTGGTTCGATCTGTGGCCCGATGCACCCGGGGCAGCCGTCACGGCAATCGCATGCGCGTATGGTTTCGCGGCAGCGCGCGAGGAGTTCTGAACGCACCTCAAAAAGCCGCGCCGCCAGCCCCACTCCTCCAGGGACCTTGTCGTACAGGTAGATGGTCGGCTCACCCGTGTGCGGTGACCGCACCTGCGCCTCGCTGCCGATGTCACGGGAATCGCACAGGCAGAAGACGGGGGCCAGGTTCTTTGCGAGGTGTGCCACGCCCGCGAGCCCGGCGGCCAATGCGTCGCGTCCCAGGCCGTCGACCTCCGTTTCGAACGAGAACCAGCACGCACTGGTATGCATCGTCTCTTCCGGGATGGCGATCTTTCTGAAGATGGTGGCGAGGAACGTGATTGCGACCTCGCCGGCCTCCGCGCGCATGCCCGCCGATGATTCCGCACGGAAGCTTTCGAGCACCTTCAGCTCGACGGCAAGTTCGGCGTCGGTGTAGTAGTCCACATCGACGGGGCACACGTAGGCTTTCTTGTCGTCCCAGTCGAGGCGCTCGACCTGGAACTGCTGCCCGCGGTGGATGTAGATGGCATCTTCATGGATGAGCGTCGGTGCGCTGGGCCTGTCGCATTCGCCGATAACGCGCGGTTTTGGCCCCTCTTCGATGATCACGAAATTGTCCGTGCTGGCCGTGCGCAGACTCACCTGTTCAGCTGGATACGCTTCACTCATCCAGTAATACCGCTGGCCGGAACGCTGTAGCACGCCTTCCTCGCAGAGGATGTCGAGTAGCTCATCGGCGTGCGCGCCGAATCCCTCGCCCTCGTTGAACGGCAACTCGAATGCCGCGCATTTGAGGTGGTTCGCGAGCACGAACAGGTTGTCGGGGTCGATGACGCCCTGTTCCATCGGACCTTCGAACAGGAAATCCGGGTGCGCCGCCAGGTATTGGTCGAGCGGATTGGCCGATGTCACGAGCACCGCGAGCGATGCCTCGTTCGCCCTTCCTGCCCGCCCGAACTGTTGCCAGAGGCTCGCAAGCGCCCCGGGGTATCCCATCGCCACGCTCGCCCCCATGCCTCCAATGTCGATGCCCAGTTCGAGGGCGTTCGTAGCCACCACCCCGCGGACCGTGCCATCGCGCAGGCCCCGTTCGATGCGGCGGCGCTCGTTTGGCAGATAGCCGCCGCGGTATCCGGTCACGCGCTCGGGGTCGCCGGGTTTGTTTCGAAGCGCTTCACGCAAATACGTGAGCAGCAGCTCGACACGCACACGGCTCGGCGCGAACACGATCGTCTGCACGCCCGCGCGGATGAGCCGTGCGCCAATGTCCCGTGCCGCGTGCAGTGATGACTGCCGGATGCCCAATTGCCGGTTCACCACAGGCGGGTTGTGCACCACCACCACGCGTTCTCCAGCGGGGGCGCCGTTGTCGTCGATGAGCGCGACCTCGTCGCCCACCAGTTCGGTGGCAAGCTCGGCCGGGTTCGCAATCGTCGCTGAGCACAGGATGAACGTCGGGTCCGACCCGTAGAACTGGCAGATGCGACGCAGTCGCCGCAGCACATTCGCCACATGGCTCCCGAACACGCCCCGATACGTGTGTAGTTCATCGATGACCACGTACTGCAGGTTTTCGAAGAGCTGCCGCCACTTCGTGTGATGCGGCAGGATGCCGGTGTGCAGCATGTCGGGATTCGTCAGCACGATGTGGCCGGCCTGGCGCACGGCGGCCCGTGCCTCAGGCGACGTGTCGCCGTCGTACGTGAAGGTTCGGATCTCCGCACCCATCGCATCGATGAGCCCCTGCAACTCGTCCAACTGGTCCTGCGCCACCGCCTTCGTGGGAACCAGATAGAGCGCCCGCGCCGAGTCGTCTCGCAAGACTTCGTCGAGCACAGGGATGTTGTAGCAGAGCGTCTTGCCGCTCGCCGTCGGCGTCACAACGACGCATGGCTCACCCGCCAGCGCCTTCGAAATGGCGGCCTCCTGGTGTACGAAGGGGCGCAGTATCCCGCGCCGCGCCAGCGCTTTCGTCAGACGAGGGTCGAGCCCGTCGGGCCACTCCCCGTATCGCGCGGGCCGTTCTTCGATGCGGCGCACCCACGTCTCGGACTGCTTCGCCTGTAGCTCCGAAACGAGCGCATCCGCCACCACTGCCGGCGGGATCGGTCGTACGGCCGGTACGGGGTAGGCGGGAGGCGGTTTTGCCATTCGCGCGATCCGAATCCGAGGGCGACCCCTGTCCCTCTAGCACAGATGTTCGAAGTATGGCCACCCGCCCGATGCCAGTCAATACCGCCTGGGGCCAGTCTCTACCCGCGCAGCTCCCTCGCATAATCCCGCCCGCCGCGCACGGTCACCCGCATGATCGCCCCCGCGCGTGAATCGTCCTCGATCAGCTCCACCACGCCTGCCGCCACGTCCTCCGGCTGCAAAATGCCACCGACCATCGCCTTCAACTCTTCGAGGCGTTCATCGCCGTTGCGGCGCACGAGCGGAGTGTCCGTGAACGTCGGGCAGACTGCATTCACGCGGATGTTCGACTCGGCGCCCAACCCCGCGAGCGAACGCGTGAAGTGCACCACGCCGGCCTTCGCGGCGGCGTACGTTGGCGATCCCGCCATCGGTACCAGCCCGCCCATCGAAGCTGTATTCACGATGACCCCGCCGCCCGTGCCCCGCATGAGCAGGATCTCCTGGCGCGTCGCATCCATCACCGCGCGAAGGTCGATATCGAGCACGCGTTCCCACAGCTTGCCATCCGGCTCGAAGATGTCCTCCCCGGCGATACCCGCGTTGTTGAACGCGATGTCGAACCGCCCAAACGTCGATTTGCATGCTTCGAACGCCGACGCCAGGTCTTCCGGCCTAGTGACGTCGCAACGCTGGAAGACGGCCTCGCCACCCTCCGCCTCAATGGCGTCCACAACCGCCTTGCCGCCCGCTTCGTCCATATCCGCGACGACCACCCGTGCTCCGCGCCGCCCGAGCTCCAACGCCGTGGCTTTTCCAATCCCAGAAGCGCCACCACTCACGAACACACCCTTGCCCGAGATCTGCATAAGCTCTACCCCTCCAAGTCTGCGGCAAACGGAGGGCCACCTTCGCCGCCGCCACAACCTTAGCAGCCGCAGGCCGTTGGCGGTGCACCTCCGTATCGACACTCGCATTGCCTGCCTCGAGAATGACCTCCATGCCCATCTACGCCGTCGGAGACAAAGTGCCCCGCATCCACCCGTCCGCATTCATCGCACCCACCGCCAGCATCGTCGGCGATGTCACGATCCACGAGGACGCGTCTGTTTGGTACGGTGCCGTCATCCGCGGCGATACGTCCTACGCGGTCATCCATCGCGGCGCGAACGTCCAGGATGGCGCGGTCGTGCACGGACGCGCCGGCCAGCCCGCTATCATCGAGGAAGAAGCGTCCATCGCCCACAACGCCATCATTCACGGCGCAACGATCCGTGCCCGCGCGCTCATCGCGAACGGCGCCCAGGTGCTCGATGGCGCCGTCGTTGGCGAAGGCACCCTCGTCGCCGCCGGCTCTGTCGTCCTCCCTGATACCGAACTGCCCGCGGGCATGCTGGCAGCCGGGACACCCGCAGTGATCAAGCGCGCGCTCGCAGGCACCCCGACTGAAGAGTGGGTGACTGGCAACCCCGGCCGCTATTCGATGCTCGCGAAGCTGCACGGCGCCGGAGTGCGTGAACTCGCACGGGATGACGTCGAAGCTCCATGAGCCGCGGCTCCTGCGAGCCCACCAATGCAGCCGTTGACGCCCTGGGTGGTTGGACGCCTCTGCACCGCGGGCGTACATTCGTCCCAACTCCCGAACCGGCAGGCATCCCGTGAAAACGCTCCTTACCGCCCTCCTTGGCATCGAACACCCAATTATCCAGGCCGGCATGGGCGGCGGCGCGAACGCCGAGATCGCGGCCGCCGTGTCGAATGCCGGCGCCCTCGGCTCCCTTTCGAGCATCGCCATGCCCCCGGAAATGGTCCGTGCCCACATCGCCGAGACTCGCGCTCTCACAGAGAAGCCCTTCGCGGTCAACATGGTGACCTGGGCGTTCACCTCCAACTGGCAGGAAATCATCGACACCGTCATCGAAGAGCGCCCACCCGTGGTTACTATCTCCTTTGGCGACCCGATCCCCGCCTTTCAACGGTGCAAAGCAGCCGGACTGACGACTATCCTCCAGGTCCAGGACACGGCCGGCCTGAAGGCGGCGATCGAAGCCGGCGCCGATGCCATCATCGTCCAGGGCAACGAGGCGGGAGGCCACACCGGCCGCCGCAGCACGCTCAGCTTCGCTACACAGGCGCTCGAACTTGCGGGCGACATCCCCATTGTCGTCGCAGGCGGCATCGCGAATGGCCGCGGCCTCGCGGCAGCACTCGCCATGGGCGCCGCCGGCGTCGTCATGGGCACGCGCTTCAAGGCGACGAATGAGTTTGTTGGCCAGCAGGTCCACAAGCAGGCGATCGTTGCCAGCGATGGCGGCGACACACTTTACGACGAGATCAATGACATAGCGCGAGGGTCGCTCTGGCCCAATCGCGTGACCGGGCGCGCAATCCGTAATGCGTTCACCGCCGAGTGGGAAGGCCGCGCCGCAGAACTCGGCGCCGCGGTCGCCCAGCAGACACCGCGAGGGTTCGCGACCGCACGTATGGCCGACCCGGACCACCAGCCCAACTGGGGCGGCGAGATCTCGGGCATTATCACGGAGGTCATCCCCGCAGCGGAGGTGGTCCAGCGCACTGTCAGCGAAGCTGAGGCGCTCCTGCGGAAGCTGTCGGCCATCCAATAGCGCGCGCTACCAGCGCTGGCCCTCCGGCGCTGGCGATCGTGCCTCGCCACTGACCATGTGCGATGCTGCTGCTCCCGCTCGCCACGGCCAGCTCCCATCGTCCGGTGCGAACGCGCCCCTACCTGCGGAAGCAAGCGCCGCCGCCATCTCCAACGCGCGTCTCGCGCCCTCCACGTCATGCACGCGGAAGATCCGCACGCCCTGGGCGTACGCCATCGCCGAGAGCACGTGCGTTTCGATATCGCGACCGGTAGGCGGTTGGCCGTTGATACTCCCGATAAAGTTCTTCCTCGAATGCGCGAGAAGCACCGGCAGCCCGAAGGTCGTCAGCTCGCCAACCCTCCGCAAGATTTGGATGTCCTCGTCGTGGCTCTTACCGAAGGCGATGCCCGGGTCGATCGCGAGCGATTCACGCGCCATGCCAGCTGAGGCGAGCGCGTCCACACGGCCTGCCATCCAGGCGACGGTCTCCGCGGCCACATCGTCGTAGACAGGGGGGGCATCGGGCCGCCGCTTGGGGACGCTATAGCTGTAGTTGAGGATGTAGCCAGCCCCGGCGTCGATCGCAGCTTGCGCCGCACCCATCCCGAGCGTGAGGCCGCTGATGTCGTTGATGACTTCTGCC
>JAFKFP010000032.1 GCA_017308185.1 bacterium
CTTCCGCCTTGCCTACGTGCTCGCCCTCGCCATCCCGCTCGCATGGGTAATCGCCTGGTGGAACACCCGCCATCTCGAAGCCCACGTTGAACGACGCACGTCCCGCAGTCAGGTTGGCCAGCACGCCGTCGAGATCATCGAAGTGCGGAACCACGATATCCTGCCGAAAGTCTGGATAGAGGTGGAAGACCCCAGCACCATGCCCGGCCATCGCTCGCGCCGCGTCGTCATCGTCCCCTCGCGCCGGACGCGCAGCTGGGTCGTCGAAACGCCTCTGGTGCGCCGCGGCCTCTACGAATGGGGCCCCCTCAAAGTCACCACGTCGGACCCCTTCGGCATCTTCCGCAAGACCCGCCGGCTCGGCGGCCGCGCCCAGGTGCTTGTCTATCCGCCCGTCGTCGAATTGCCTCATTTTGTCGCGCCGCCGGCCAACCTTCCCGGCGAAGGCCGTTTCCGCAAGCGCACCTACTACGTCACGCCCAACGCCGGCGGTGTGCGCGAATATCAGCCGGGCGATGCATTCAACCGCATCCACTGGCGAAGCACTGCGCGCACTGGCGAACTCATGGTGAAGACCTTCGAACTCGACCCGTCGAGCGACATCTGGGTTGTGCTGGACCTCGAAAGGCGAATCGCAGCCGGCGAGGGCGATGAAAGCACCGAAGAGTATGGCGTGCGCATCGCTGCAAGCCTCATCCGGCACTACATCAACGCCAATCGTCCCGCAGGCCTCATCCTCTTCGGGCGCCACCTCGATGTGCTCGACCCGGAGCGCGGGCCACAGCAGCTCACGCGCGCTCTCGAACTGCTCGCAACCGCCCACAATGGCGGCGATGTCCCGCTCGGCAGCGTCCTCCTCGAAGAGCAACGCCGCTTCGGGCGCCACACAACCCTCGTTGTCATTACATCGTCGGTCGATGACGAATGGCTCACCGCCGCCCAGACTCTGAGCCAGCGCGGCGTCCGCATGGCTGCTGTGCTCATCGACCCCAGCACATTCGCCGAGCGGCCCTCCTCCCTGCTTCTCTACAGTCAGCTCACTGCGAGCGACATCATGACCTACGTCGTGAGCAAGGGAGATGACCTTTCCGCCGCTCTCAGCCCGTCGCATGGGGGAGGCGCCGCATGGCAGGAGTGAACCCCGCCGCCAACCGCAGCGTCATCACCCAAATGGGCCCAGCGACCGAGGAGGAGTCCCCACCAGCACTTCTCATGACCTGGGAGGATTGGCTCACCTTTGGCGCGGCCGTCCTGGCCTTCCTCAGCGTCGCCATGTCGCTTCAGGATGCGCACTGGGTGAAAGGCGCACCGCCCCTCTGGCCGACGATGCTCGCCGGCCTCCTCATCGGCATGCTCGCCGCGCGAACCCGCATGCACGCCGCCTTCCTCCATCCCCTCGCCCTCATCGTGGGTATCATCGTCGTCGCCCTCATGGTCCAGACCTTCGCCGACGGCGCGAACATCGTTGAGCGCGCCAACGACTTCCGTATCCGCATGCGCGATTGGTTCCAGGTCGTCGGCTCCGGGGATATCAGTAACGACAACCTCCCCTTCGTCACGCTCGTCCAGGCCCTTTGCTGTCTTTCCGCCTACATGGCCGCGTGGTCCATCTACCGCTGGCGCAGCCCGTGGCCCGCGATTGTCCCCGGCGGCATCGTGATCCTGGCAAACATCAGCTTCCTCGAAGGCGAGCCCAGCGGCTGGTTCATCACCTTCCTGTTTGGCGCGATCGTCCTCATAGCCCGCCTCTACCTGCAGCGCCGCCAGAGCCGCTGGCGCCACCAGGGCATCGACTACCCCGATTTCCTCAGCATCAGCGCCATCCAGCTCACCGTGCTCTCCGTCGGAGTACTCATCTTCGTCGCCTGGCAACTCCCGCTCGGCGGCCAGACGAGCGCCTCAGAGGCGCTCTTCGGCAAGATGGTCGAACCAATCACCGACCAGTCCAGCACGTTCGTGCGCCTCTTCCACAATATCCAGGCGAAGAAGGGCCTCGGTCTCCACTCCTTCGGCGATTACCTCACCGTCCAGAGCGATATCCAGCTCACCAATAAGCCCGTCGCCCAGGTCACGGTGAAAGGACTCGCCAACGATACCGGCGCTGTGATCCGCGCCACCAGCTACGACACCTATACCGGCGCCGGCTGGAAGACCGCCGACCGCGAGACCGGCAACCTCGATGCTCGCTCTGTGGCCGGCGGCAATGATGCCGTTCAATTCCAGCAACGTGCCATCGTCTCGAGCACGATCCGCCTCCTCGATTCAACCGACACCCTCTTCACCGTCGGTATCCCGCTTCAAGCCAACGTCGACACCAAAGTCGATGCCGCCAAAGGCATCAGCTTCGATGTCGAGCGGCTCGAAAGCCGCAAGTCACTCGATTCTGGCGACACCTACGTCACCCAGGGATCCGTCAGCACCGCCACGGCGGCACAACTTCAATCCGCCGGCAACGATTATCCCGCCGCCATTCGCGAGCGCTACCTCCAACTTCCGAAAGAGCTTCCCGCCCGCGTCAAAGCGGCCGCCAGCGACATCGCCCGAACCGGTGGAGACACTAACCCCTACGACGAATCGGCGAAGATCGCTGCGTACCTCCAGGCCCTCCCGTTCGACCTCACTGTCCCTATCCCACCCCCTGGCCAGGACATGGTCGACTATTTCCTCTTTGATGCGAAGAAGGGCTACTTCGATTACAACTCCTCAGCTATGGCGGTCATGCTCCGCACGCTTGGCGTCCCTGCCCGCGTCGCAGTCGGCTATCTCTTGGATCCCAAGGAGCAGAAGGCCGGCGTTTTCACCGTCACCCGCCAGGACACCTTCAGTTGGGTCGAAGTCTTCTTCCCGAACTACGGCTGGGTGACCTTCAACCCCACGCCCGCAAGCTCGCTCACGAGCCCGGGCGGCAAACCCTCCGCGGGCGGCGTCAATAATGTGGATACAGGTGTCGTACCGCCTAACTTCCTCGGCGGCGCCTTCCCCAACCAGCCCGAGGCGACCGGCAAGAATGCCGTCAGCGACAAGGCACTCAGCCAGCAGCCCACGATTCACGGAAACCCACCGTGGTCACTCATTTGGGCGCTGGCCGCGACGGCCGCCGCGATGCTCATCACGCTCATTCTCCTGCGTGTCTTCTGGAACCGCGGCCTCCGTGGCCTTGACAGGCGTTCTCAGCTCTGGGCGAAGGTCCAGCGTGCGGCTCGCCTCGCAGGCATTCGTTCAAGGCCCTACGAAACGCCCCGCGAATTCTCCCGCCGTGTCGGCTTCGTTATCGACCGCGAACCTGAAGCCCGCCAACTCGCCGAAGCCTACGAAGAGTACCGCTACGGCCGTCCAGGGTCCCCGCAGTCCGACCCTGCGACCGCCGAACGCGCCTACCTCATGCTTCGGAACAAGCTCTTCGGGGGCATCCTGCGCCGCCGCGCGCTGAAGCAGCGCGATCGCGAAATGGACTACCGGCCTTTCGGCTAAGTCCGCTACGATGGTTAGCGGAGGCCCATGATGACTACTCCCACACAGGCAGCGCAAGAAACCGACAATCTAACTGCCATCATCGCTGATACCGCGATGGGATGGGCGGGTGTCGCCCTCAGTGAAACCGGTATACGGCATGCGACACTGTTCCACCGCACACGCGAGGCTGCTGCTGGCGAACTCCGTGCGTTCGGCGCGGTTGAACGCGCCGATCCCCGCACCGACGAGATTGTGGCGCTGCTCACGAGCTACGCCGCCGGACAGGGCGCCTCGCTCGATCAGTATCCCGTCGACCTCCCGGCATGCAGCCCTCTCCAGCGCGAGACCTGGCTTGCTCTGCGCGAAATCCCGCCGGGCCAAACGCGCAGCTACGGATGGCTCGCCCGCCGCGTCGGCCGCGAACAATCCCCACGCGCCATCGGCGCCTTCGTTGGCGCGAACCCCATCCCCCTCTGGCTCCCCTGCCATCGCGTCATTGCCACCGATGGCACCCTCCACGGCTTCGGCGGCGGGCTCGCTATGAAACAGGCCCTCCTCGAACTCGAAGGCGCCCTCCCCAAGCGCCTCTTGTGAAATGCAAGTTGCAGGTTGCGAATCGCCAGCGTAACGAGCGCACGGCCAGTGAGGAGTTCGCCGGGAAGCATATCTTGCGCAGAGAGTACCCGGTACCCGGTACCGGGTACTCTCTCACTCGGAACCCGGCTCTCGGAACTCGGTACTCCTACACGTTGAACAACACATGCAGCACATCTCCGTCCTGCACGATGTAGTTCTTCCCCTCAGTGCGCAGCAGGCCGCGCTTCTTCGCCTCGGCCTCGCTCCCCGCCGCCAGCAAGTCCTCGCACCGGATCACCTCGGCGCGAATGAACCCACGCTGCAGGTCCGAATGGATCTTCCCGGCCGCAACCGGGGCGGTCGAACCAGCGGCCACCGTCCACGCACGGCATTCGTCCGGCCCCGCCGTCAGGAAACTGATCAGCCCCAGCAACTCGTAGCTCACCCGGATAGCGTTCGCCATCCCACTCTCCGTCACGCCCGCTGATTCCCGGAACTCCGCAGCTTCCTCGTCGCTCAGTTCATTCAGTTCCATTTCGAACTTCCCACAGAAGACCGCGACGTCTCGAGCCTTACCCTCGTATCTCGCCCGGTACTCCGCTTCGATCGCACCCCGGCGGGGCAAGTCGCCATCACCAATGTTTACCACCACCAGCAACGGCGCTGCCGTGAGGAACTTCGTCCCTTCCAGCAGCCGCCAGTCCTCGTCGCTCAACTCTTGCGCACGCACCGGGACATCATCTTCGAGCTGCCCTTTAATACGCGTCAGCAGTTCGCTGGTGCGCGTCAACTGTTCACGCTCGCCCGCTTTCATCGAACGCATCTCTGCCTCTATGCGCCCCAGCCGTCGTTCGATCTGTCCCATGTCCGCGAATGCCAGCTCCAGGTCCATCGTCGCGATGTCTCGTTGCGCGTCGATCGTCACCTCGGGATGGGGCACCGTCTCGTCCTCGAACGCCCGCACGACATGGATCAGCGCATCCATTCGGCCCAGGTCATTGATGAACTTGCCCGCCGGCCCTTCGCCTTTCCCGAACGACTCGCCCGCTGCCGGGAAATCCACATATTCGATCGTCGCGTACGTCGTCTTCTTCGGATGGTAGAGCGCGGCCAGTTTGTCCACACGGTCGTCCGGCACATGCACCACGCCCACGTTCGGCTGCGCACTCGCGCTGTATGCGCCTACCTGCGCCGTGCCCCTGGTGACCGCATTGAAGATGGTGGTTTTGCCCGACCGCGCGAGCCCGATGATGCCAAGCTGCATAACGCCTAGGGTAGATTGCGCCGCTCAGCCGGGCTAATCGTCCTCCGACAGCACCTGTCATCCCGGCTCTGCAAACGGGCACCACGCCGCCAGCGAACAATCCCCGCATCTCGGGGCACGCTTCCGGCAGAAATGCTTCGCGTGCAGCACAACGAGCGCGTGGTAGCGCGCGAACAGGTCGCGCGGGTCGCCGTCGTGGGCGTCGCCAAGCCCTTCGAGAAAGAACCGTTGCCATTCGTGATAGTCCGACGATTTCACCGGCCCTATCCCGAGCCGCCCGAAGATGCGCATCGTGTACGCGTCGATAACGAACGCCGGCTGCCGTGCCGCGTAGCAGATGATCGCGTCCGCCGTCTCTGGCCCAATGCCGAACGTGCCGAGAAGCAGCGGCCGCAGTTCGTTCGCGGGCGTGGCCAGCAGCGACTCGAACCCGCCCCGCTTCCGCGCCAGGTCGAGGAACGCCCGCAGCTTGCGCGTCTTCTGACGATACTGGCCGCTCGGCCGTACAAGCTCCTCCAGCTCATTGTCCGAAAGCGTATCCATGACGGCTGCCGAAAATGCATTCGCAGCCCGGAGCCGCTGAAGCGCATGTTCCACGTTCGTCCATGCCGTGTTCTGCACCAGAATGCAGCCCACCGTCACCTCGAACGGATCGGCATCCGGCCACCAGTGCCAGCCACGCCAGGCGTGCATCACATCGAGCTGCCTGTAAACGTCTATCAACGTCTGCACAGCAGTCGAGTGTACCGCGGATCTCAGTCCCGAGGCGTGAGGTCCGTCCGCTCGGGAAAGCGCCGTTCGAGCGCGAAGATTACTGCCGCGAGCACCACGCCTCCGGCGATCGCGATCACAATGCCGAGCAGAATCTGATCCGCGTCATAACGCACGAACAGATAGATGACGAACGTGATGATGAACCCGATGAGGAAGAATTGCCAGAACCGTCGCAATGCAGCCCACATAGTGGCGCGAAGTATTGCCCACCGCCATGGCACTGTAAAGCCCTTGAGCCCGCGAGCTTGAGCCGCCTTTCGAGCACCGCCACGTCGTCGATGATGTGCCGGTAGCGGCTGTAGATCTGTTTCGCCGCTTCGTTCGCGGTCCTCGCATCTGCTTCCGAGAGCACACCGGCAGCAACGAGCCCGTCCATCTCATCGCGGTCCTCCTCGATCAATGTGCCGTCCGCCAACACCCACCAGTCGAGTGCGAGGTCACGATATGTCACGGCGTCAGCCCCGAATTGCACCTCCGTGAGCGCGTCCATGCGGTGCCCCAGCACGGCGCCATCCGGCCCCCGCATTCGGTACAGGTTGAACGGCCGCCGCATCCAGAAGAACCCAAGGCTCGATGACCCTGGCGGGACATCGAACTGCGGCTTGAACATGGCCCCTCCCGCCGGCAGCTCGAATCGCACCACCATCAGCGACCTGCCTCGATGGGCCAGCGTGCAAGTGTATTCACGCACAACGCCCCCGGGCTTCACCTTGCGCTCGATGACTGGGTCGCCCGGGTTCACCCACTACCTTCCGCACTCACGCCACGGTCTGCGCTCCGAGTGCGCGCTTCGAGCGCCTCGTTCACTGTCTGCTGCAGCGCCGCGATGCTGAACGGTTTCGGCAGAAAACTCGTCGCCGGTGTGCGTGCAGCGAATTCAGCAACCTGCTCCGGGCTGTAGCCGCTGATCAGCACCACGGGCAGCGTAGGATACAGATTCATCAACTCACGCCGCAATTCGATGCCAGAGCGCCCGGGCATGACGACGTCCGCCACGACCAGGTCGGGACAGCTCTCGGCCACAAGGCGTTCCGCCTCTGCGGCATTTGGCGCTTCCGATACCTCCACCCCGTCACCGGCAAGTGCCCGTCCTAGCAGCGTCCGCACCGACCGGTCATCCTCCACCACCAATAGCGATACCCGGCGGCGCCGGGAGACTGCGGGGTTGGCAGCTGCCAATTCCGTGATTGGCACCCCCAACGGCGCAGCGTCGAAGGCGATGGACATCTAATTACCGCCCTTTCACAGCGAATCAACGATCGTTAGTGTATCAATCCACGAGCTTTCAGCGCACGAGCTTTGATCAACGACTTGCGGACACCTATGATCGTAAAACCCTTTGGGAGGGTTATCTATGCGTTTTCCGTGGACCGTCGTCGGCGCCGCGATCCTTATCGTCGTGAGCTATCTCCTGCTCAGTTGGATCGTCGATGGCTACTTCGGCGGCCACATTTACCCCGATGACGGTGTCATCAACTCCTGGGCTGCCCCCGATAGTTGGAGCAACTGGCGCGACATCGTCATCGTCATCATGGGAGTCTTCTGGGCCATCGCCGGCATGCTCGCGATAGCCCTCATGGTCATCCTCATCTTCCTGGCCCTCCTCATTCGCCGTGTCGTCAAAGAAAACGCCGTCCCCGCGATCGACTCCCTCAAGGATTCCCTCGACAACGTCCGCGGCACTACCGAATTCGCCGGCGAGACCATCGTGTCGCCGCTCGTACGTACATACGCCGTTGTCAAAGGGGTTCGGCAGGGAATCTCCACCGTCAAAGACC
>JAFKFP010000380.1 GCA_017308185.1 bacterium
GCGCACGGCCGGGTCGTTGGTGTGGCTCGAGGTGCGCCGGGCGGAGGCGACGGCGCGGGCGTCGGCGAGGAGCGCATCGCGGTCGGAGTCGGGGGCCGCGGCCTTGCGCAGCACCTTCAGCTCGGCGAGCTTCTCGACGCAGAAGGCGAGCCAGGGGCGGACCTCGGCGTCGATGCCGGTCTCGCGCGCCGCCTCGTGCGGGACGTGCAGGAGCGAGCAGGACGGCGCGATCATCACCCGCTCCGGGCCGACCGCCGC
Source organism: bacterium (assembly GCA_017308185.1). Taxonomy (GTDB): domain Bacteria; phylum Chloroflexota; class Dehalococcoidia; order Tepidiformales; family Tepidiformaceae; genus JAFKFP01. The sequence continues at coordinate 259 of JAFKFP010000380.1, forward strand.
GTCGGCTGCCTCACCGCCGCGTCCGCTGTCGCGGATACCAGCGCCTGGCTCCTCATCGATGCCGGGGTCGGGATGGCGCGCTTCAATCATGCGCTCGTGGCTGGCCCCGCCGCCGACACCCAGCGGGCGGTGGCTGACGCAGTGGAGTGGTTCCAACGCCGCAAAGCGGAGCCAACGTTTCTGCTGCGTGACCCAATGGATGCGCCGCTCGCGGCAGAAGTCGCGAAGCACGGCTTCGTCCCGGCCGAATCCGAGCCCGTCATGCTCCTGGAGAACCTGGACACGACATACTCGCCGCCCGGCGATCTGAGCATCCGTCCCGTTTACCAGCCAGCCGACATCGCACGCTATGCCGAGGTCGACGCACCGGCGTGGCATATTGTCACGCGCGGCATCGCCCGCACGGTGCGCGACTTCCCCGATTTCACGATGCTCCTCGGCGAAGTGGATGGCGAGGCCGTGGCAACATCGATGGCGGTGGTGACCGATGGCCTGGTCGGCGTCTACAACGTCCAGGTGCGCGCCGCCTACCGCAACCGCGGGTTCGGGCGGGCGATGACCGCCGCCGCCATCGACGTTGGGCGGCGCGCTGGCTGCACAGCCGCCACACTCCAATCCACGCCGATGGGCCTGCCGCTGTACGAGCGCATGGGGTTCTCAGCGCGCTACGGGATCACGGTGTATGCCCGCACGGGTGCGCTTGAGTAGCCGGCGCGCTGGACAGCACCGGCCCCGCGGGGGAAGCTCAGAAGTACCTATGCCGAATGGCCGTCGCCCCGCCCTTCATCGCCCTGCCAGTCTGTTGCACCGTGGCAGCAATGCCCTCACCGCTGCACGCCCGCGACCTGCACGCCGGCCGCTCCGGTTCGTCATCGTCGCGGCGGCGCTCCTTGTGCTGATGTCGTTAGCGCTCGCCGGCTGTGAAGGCAAAGACACGTCAGTTTCGACGTCGCCGTCGGTGCTCGCCATGATTGGCACGACCGCCGGGAACACCGAGTTCGATACGAAAAACAGCCC
>JAFKFP010000381.1 GCA_017308185.1 bacterium
TCGCCCGACTGGATCTCGCCGAGGATCTCCTTCATCGCCGCGCGCGTGGCGTCGCCGATCACCCGCCTGCCGCGGGTAAGGTCGCCGTACTCGGCGGTGTTGGAGATCGAGTACTCCATCCCGCGGATCCCCTTCTCGTACATCAGGTCGGCGATCAGCTTCAGCTCGTGGAGGCACTCGAAGTAGGCGAGGCGGGGGTCGTAGCCGGCCTCGACCAGCGTCTCGAACCCGGCACGGACGAGCTCCGAGGCGCCGCCGCAGAGCACCGCCTGCTCGCCGAAGAGGTCGGACTCGCACTCTTCCTTGAAGGTCGTCTCGATCACCGCGGCGCGGCCGCCGCCGATCCCGGAGGCGTAGGCGAGGACGACGTCGTGGGCGCTGCCGGAGGCGTCCTGGTGCACCGACATCAGGCAGGGCACGCCGTTGCCTTCCTCGTACTGGCGGCGGACCAGGTGGCCCGGGCCCTTCGGCGCGACCATGCCGACGTCGACGCCCTCGGGCGGCTCGATCTCACCGAAGTGGATGGCGAAGCCGTGGGCGAAGAGCAGCAGGTCGCCGGGGTTGATCCCGGCGCTGATCTCCTCGCGCCAGAGCTGGCCCTGCTTCTCGTCCGGCAGGAGGATCATCACGATGTCGCCCTTGGCCGCCGCGTCGGCGACATCGAGGACCTCGAGGCCGTGCTCTTCGGCCTTCGCGCGGCTGGAGGAATCGGGGCGCAGCCCGACGACCACCGAGACCCCGGAGTCCTTCAGGTTGAGGGCGTGGGCGTGTCCCTGGGAGCCGTAGCCGAGGATCGCGACCGTCTTGCCGGAAAGCTTGGAGAGGTCTGCGTCTTTGTCGTAGAAGATGTCGTCGGTTTTCATGGCCGATGAGGCTAGCGGAGCGCGCTGCTCATCAGCGCGGCGGCGCTTTCGCTCAGCGCAGCGCGCGGCGCATCAACTTGCCCGAAGGCGTGCGCGGCAGAGCCGCGGCGAGCTCGACCCGCTTCGGCACTTTGTAGCGAGCCAGGGTGGCGGCGCAGTGATGGCGCAGCTCGTCCGGGGTGACCTCGGCCTCGGGCGCGAGGACGACGACCGCGGTCACCGCCTCCTGCCACTCGGGGTCCTCCCTCCCCACCACCGCCGCCTCGACCACCGCCGGATGGGTGAGCAGCACCTCCTCGACCTCGGAGGGGACGACGTTCTCGCCGCCGGTGACGATCATGTCGTCGATCCGGTCCTGCACGTAGAGGAAGCCTTCGTCGTCGATGTGGCCGAGGTCCCCGGTGTGGAGC
>JAFKFP010000033.1 GCA_017308185.1 bacterium
CGATTGACGAGTTGCGGCGCACATGGCGGTGGGCCGACACGGCCGGCTTCGACTGGGTTGATGTCTGGGACCACTTCTACGAAGCGCCGTACATGGATGGGAACGGTTCGTGTTTCGAAGCCACTACGTGCATGGCGGCAATCGCGTGCGAGACGAGGAACGTGCGCATCGGCGTGCTCGTGTTGGGAATGAACTATCGGCATCCCGCGGTGCTCGCGAACGCACTCGTCACGATCGACCAGTTGAGCGGCGGGCGTCTCGAAATCGGGCTTGGCGCGGGCTGGCACCAGCAGGAATATGCCGCCTATGGCATCCCGTTCCGACCAATCAAGCAGCGGATGGACATGCTCGAAGAGGGCGTGCAGGTGGTGCGGCTGCTGACGACGCAGGAGCGGTCGGATTTCGACGGCAAGTTTTACCAGCTGACGAACGCTGCGTGTAATCCTCGCCCGCTCCAGGCGCGGCCTCGCATCTGGATCGGCGGGAACGGCGAGAAGCGGACGCTGCGGATCGCCGCACGGCACGCCGACGGCTGGAACACCCCGTACACATCGCCTGAGGAGTTCAAACGGCTTTCGGGGGTACTCGACATGTGGTGCGAGAAGGAAGGGCGCGACCCGGCGACGATTGAGCGCACGGTCAACCTGAGCATGCACATGGCTGCCACGCCGAAGCACCTTGACGCCGCGGAGAAGCAGTTCCGCGAGACGTGGGGACCGGCGGCGGACGCGATGCGGACGCGCGGCGTGGTGCTGGGCACACCGGACCAGGCAAAGGAGTTGGTGGCGCGCTACCGAGATGCGGGAGCGGCGCGAGTGAACGTGGCGCTGCGGCCGCCGGTCGACTGGGACGGGCTGGAAGCCTGGGCAGGCGAAGTGATCCCGGCGTTTGCGTAGTTAGCGGCCGCTGGAAACGTTCATAACCCGGGCACCACGCGCGGCGGTGGTTGCCTTCCCATTTGTATTGTGGTTGTATTCAGCTTCGAATCGGCATGTGCCTACACATGTGAAGAGGCGTCGTTGTTAACTGTTGTCACGAGCGCCAATGGAACTGGATTGGACGTACGGACGTATCTCATCACGTTCGTGGCGCTTGGTTCGCCTATTCTTTTCGCCTTCGGGATGCTGTGCCGATTCGGTGCGCGATGGCGTTTGTTTCGCATCACCGGGTTCACACTCATGGCAGCGTTGGCGGCCTGTGCCGGCCTTGCGTTCACGTGGTCCGGGTCGGAGCGGGGCCTCGCGGGTGCCACGGCCGTTCTCATATTCGTCACACTTGCGTTGACTTTCCGAGCCATGGTCCCTTGGCTCGTTCTCCAGCGGGAGCTGTCCGAGCAGGAGCACCACTGATGGCGACAGCACCTTTGCCGGGGCGCGCTCACTCCCACCCGCCGTTGCTGCTCGCGCTCGCCCTATCGGTTGTGGGCGCCGCCGGTGCCGTGGCCCTCGCGGTGAGCGGGCAGGCCTCGGGCGGGGTGATCATCCGCGTACTCGTTGGTCCGATCATCCTTGCCGGCCTGGTGTTCCTCATCATCTACATGCGTAAAGCGACGGCTCCCGTTACGCCGGCGGCGATAGCCGGGGTGGACAGCCCCGCGCCTCAGCAGCCAGGTCCAGGGCCAGGCGCGAATGTCAGCCGCCAAGAATGGGTGGCGATCACCTTGTGCCAGGTCTGTTCCGGCACGGCATGGGTGACGGCGGCCGCTCGCACGCTCAAAACCGGGCAAGTGGCGATGCTTGTCATCGGCGCGGCTCTTGTAGCAACGATTGGCGCATTTCTCGCACTGTCGCGCCTCTGGGGCGCTCGATGACTGATACTGCGCGGTAGTATCGCCGTGCACCCGCGGCCGATTGCCCGCGTAGCCTCACAGGCGACCACGAATGACTGCCCTGCGGCACGGCAGCGCCTTGCACGATGTTGGGCGGCAAGACGTGAGTCGAGAGGCAGGGGCGAGAGTCTAGCCCACCCCGGGGAGCCACGCGCGTCGCCGTGTTCTACTTCTCCGCCGGCACGAACTTGAGCGAGATCGAGTTGACGCAATGGCGCGTGTCCGTTGGCGTGAACCGCTCACCCACGAAGACGTGGCCGAGGTGTCCGCCACAGGCGGCACACTCGATTTCGACGCGATAGCCATCGGGATCGGGCAGGCGGCGTACGGCGCCTTCAATCTCCTGGTCGAACGCCGGCCAGCCGCAACCCGAGTGGAACTTACTGTTCGAGACGTAGAGCGGGGTTTCGCAGCGGCGGCAGACGTAGGTGCCCTCGGCGAAGTGATCGTCGTATTCGCCCGTAAAGGGACGCTCGGTGCCTTTGTGCTCGATGACGTACGCTTCTTCGGCGGAGAGTGGATTCAGTGCTTTCATGGCGGCTCCATGTGGGTTGTTCGCTATCCAGTCTAGCGCGGCGGCGGGCGCGACGTGACCACAGATCCCGAGAGGGCGCCGGTTGGTCCGGCGCCCTCTCGCTCTCCTGGCCGCTGCTGGCCGTCTGTTGTCTATTGGAACTCGGGAATCGCAGCGATGATAGTTGCCGCGTACTGCTGGCTCTCGGGGTATAGGCCGACGGTGATGACACTGCGCAGGCCCTGGTAGTAGGCACCGAGAGCCGAGGTCTCATCGCCACCGAAGAACTTCAGATAGAAGGCAAGGACGGCGGCGCCAAGGCGCGCGTTGTCCGTGGCACTGGTGCGCCAATCGGTGGCGTCAGGCACAAACTGCTGAATGGCCCAGTCAGCGGTGTCGGGCAGCAGCTGCAGCAGACCGATCGCCCCGGCGTAGCTGACGATGCCCTGCTGGAATCCGCTTTCCATCCAGCCCAGGGAGAGCAGCAGGCCACGCGGGATACCGAACTCGGTTTCGGCCTGCCGGAGGATGGACGCGGCCTCGGCGTGGCTTACTGGCTGGTCCAACGGCACCGACGGGATGGTGAGGACCTCCCCGACGTAGATCGCATTGGGATTAGCGATGCTGTTAGCCTGTGCGAGCGCATTGAGAGCCACGCCATACGTGTTCGCGAGCACCGAGAGCATGTCGCCCGGTTGGACGACGTGCGTCACAGCGGGCGCAGCAGTCGCCGATGACGCTTCCGCGGTGTAATTCGCGTTGCGATCGCCGACGACGATCGTCTCGCCGGTGTAGATGATGTTCGGGTCGGGGATGTCGTTGGCCTGGGCAAGCGCCGATACGGTCACGCCGTACTGATCCGCGATAGACGACAGCGTCTCGCCTGGTTGGACGACATGATTGCCGAACGCCAGGGCCGCTGTGGTGGGCGCGAGCGCAGTGATCGCAACAAGGGCCACCGGCAGCATGCGCGTCCAGCGGCGTGTGGAAATGAAACGAGAGATACGGACTCCCGAAGTCATTCTTGACCTCGCTTATCCGCCACCGCCGGTCAGCATACAGGATAGACGGGGGTTAGGGGCAACTTTTTACGGTTACGATACCGGCGCAGAACTGGGCTGCGCCCTCCGCTGTGCCGCGACCCGTACTACCCGCGCCACCTCGCTAGCGAGAGCGACGGCCGATTCGGAAACGCCGCGGCTTCGAAGCATTGCGGCATCGAGGAACCGGTTCATATACGCCTCGGGCGACATCCATCGCGCCGTAAGGTGTTCGTCATTGATGACGGCTTCGGCGAAAGCGGGCGCCTCGGCGGAGTAGATGATGCTGTGTGCTGTGGCTCCGCCAGTGTCGTAGGTCATCACGTCTACGAGGGTGAACGCCGGCGGCTCGAGCGCGATACCGGTCTCTTCGAACAGCTCGCGAGCACACGCCTCATCAGGCCGCTCGCCAGCTTCCAGATGCCCACCGGGGAAGAACCACCCACCCGATGAGAAGCCGCCAGCGCGTTTCATGACCAGTATTTCGTCGCCGCGCCACAGGACAGCAGAAGCAGTCAATTCGAACACCGCGCAAGCGTAACAGGAGGGGCTATGGAGTGAATAGAGAATGCCGAGGGCGAGCGGGTGCGCGGAGGCTTCACGTTACGTCATGCCCGGGCGTATTCTGTGTTCCTGTGGTCCCGTCGGGGGCCCGGCTTACCGGCCGCGCCCCTTGCCAGAGCGGCAGTGTGTCGCGAGATGCCCTGCTGTAGCCGCGACCGTATGGCGTGGCAGGCGCCGGTCCTTCCTCACCGGGAGGTCGCCGGGTACAAATTCATGGGCCGCAGGAGGCTACATGACGCGCATGACTGGCGCACAGATGCTCCTCGACTCACTGCAGCGCGAGGGCGTCGACACAATCTTTGGGTATCCGGGCGGCGTAGTCCTGCCGCTGTACGACACCCTCCCCGAGTTCCCCGGCCTCCATCACATCCTGGTACGGCATGAACAGGCCGCGGCTCACATGGCCGATGGCTACGCGCGCGCGAGTGGGCGCATGGGCGTGTGCCTGGGTACGAGCGGGCCGGGGGCGACGAACCTTGTGACGGGCATCTGCACCTCGTGGATGGATAGCACGCCGGTGCTCGCAATCACAGGAAACGTCGCTCGCACTCTGCTTGGCAAGGATGGTTTCCAGGAAGCGGACATCACGGGCATCACACAGCCGATCACGAAGCACAATTATCTCGTGATGAACTCCCGGGAGATCCCGCTGACGGTGCGCGAAGCGAAGCACATCGCGACGACGGGCCGGCCCGGTCCGGTGCTTATCGACATTCCCAAGGATGTGTTCCAGGAGCAGGATCGTTTCGAGTGGCCCGAGCAGGTGAGCCTGCGCGGCTACAAGCCCACGCTCGAGGGGCACGCGGGAATGATCAGGCGCGCTGCGGAACTGATTAACCAGGCGAAGCGGCCGATCATCATTTCAGGCCACGGCATCATCTGGGGCGATGCTCAGAAAGAACTCGTGGAACTCGCCGAAAAGGCGAACATCCCGGTGATCACGACGTTCCTCGGGATTAGCGGTTTCCCCGAGTTGCACCCGCTCAGCTACGGCTTCCTCGGCATGCACGGTATGTACTACGCGAACATGGCGGCGGACGAAGCGGACCTCGTTGTGGCGATTGGCATGCGGTTCGACGACCGGGCGATGGGGCGCTTCAACGCGTTCAACCCGGGCGTGAAGATCGTCCACATCGACATCGACCCGGCGGAAATCGGAAAGAACTTCCCGACTGCGGTGCCCATTGTGGGCGATGCGAAACACGTCCTTCCAAAGCTCACGGAGCACGTGCACGAGCGTGAACACAAGGAGTGGATCCGCTGGATCGACCACGTGCGCGAGGAGCATCCAAGTCTCGAGATCCGCGAGTCGCGCCGGATGCTCCCGCAGTATGTGGTGCGGACGCTGTACGAAGAGACCAGCGGCAATGCGACGATCGTCACAGGCGTGGGTCAGCACCAGATGTGGGCGGGACAGCACTACTTCTACAACCGGCCGCGGCAGCTCATCAGCTCGGGCGGGTTGGGCACGATGGGGTTCGAGCTGCCCGCGGCGATCGGCGCACAGGTGGCGCTGCCAGGACAAGAAGTGTGGGCCATCTGCGGCGACGCCGGTTTCCAGATGACCCTCCAGGAGATGGCGGTGCTGGTGGATCAGCGCTTACCGGTGAAGATAGCCATCTTCAATAACGGATACCTCGGAATGGTGCGGCAGTGGCAGCAGTTGTTCTATGACAAGAACTTCGTGAGCGTGGCGGTGACGCAGCCGGACTTCGTGAAGCTCGCCGAGGCATACGGCATTAAGGCCTTGCGTGCGGAAACGAAGAGCGATGTGCAGTCGGTCATCCAGGAAGCACGCGACTTCCCGGGGCCGGTGCTCATCGACTTCCAGATTGACCAGGAAGAGAACGTGTGGCCAATGGTGCCCGCGGGGGCGGCGCTTTCGGAAACGATTGAGGCCCCGGCAGAGGAGGTGGCGCGATGACCGGCCTCGGACCATCCAACGGCTCACGGCCACGGTCGCGGCGGCAGCATATCGTTGTCGCAATCGTCGAGGACAAGCCGGGCGTGCTGATGCGCGTCGCGAGCCTGTTCCGGCGCAGGGGCTTCAACATCGAGTCGCTCACCGTCGGCCACAGCGAAGCGCCGGGGCTGAGCCGCATGACGATCGTCGTCGACGGTGAAAGCGCACCGGTCGAGCAGGTGGAGAAACAGCTCTACAAGCTGATCGACGTGGTCAAGGTGAGCGACCTCTCGCAGGAGGACTTGATCGCGCGCGAATTGGCGATGATCAAGGTGCGCTGCAACAACCTCAACCGTCACGAACTCTTGGAGATCGCGAACGTGTTCCGCGCGGACGTGATCGACATCGCCAGCAACTCGCTCATCCTCCAGGTAGTGGGTTACGAGGACAAGATCAACGGTCTCATCAAGATGTGCGAGCCATACGGCGTGCGCGAGATGAGCCGCACCGGGCGCATGGCGATGGCACGCGGTACCAAGACAACGACCGTGCACGAAGCCGAACCTCCGAAGATCGCCCAGATTCACGCCAGCCAGGGGCGGCGTGTCGAGGGCGAACTACCGTTCAGCAGCGACTGACAGGGCGGCGGCGCCACAAGACCACGTCGAAGGGCCGAGATTCTCGGCCCTTTTGCGTTCGAGGACTGGACTCACTGGTGTCAGTTCGCGGCAGTCAATTCGACCAATAGCAGCCCGTTAGGGACCACCTGGCCGGGGGTCACATGGACTGCCGCGATTGTGCCATCGGATGGTGCGGCGAGCTGGTGCTCCATCTTCATGGCCTCGAGTACGACCAGCACCTGACCATCCGCGACAGCATCGCCGGGGGCAACGCGCACCTCGGCGACCGTGCCGGCGAGGGGCGCTACTACGACGGCCGCGCCGCCCGCCGTGCCGTGCGATCGATGCGCGGAATGAGGGGGCCGCACCACTCGCAGACGGCGGGTCTCGGGATGGCTGGAGAGGCACAGCTCACGTGGGCCGTCCCAAGATACTGTGAACTTGTTCCCGCCGGTGACGATGCCATCGCGGGTGACGTGGTACCGATGTTCGATTCCGTCGATCTGGACAACACCCCGTTCTTCTCCCACTTTGACGAGCGAGACCTCCCGCTGGACCGACCCGTCGTCGAGCCAAAGCGAACGCGGTGACGCGCCGACCCATTCCGCGCACGCGAACGGGCTGTTATATCGGCCGGCGGGGCGAGCCAGCGCGGCGGCTGCCGCCACCCACCACGAGGACGGAGCAGGCACAGCATCGAGAAGATCCGGCAGTTCTCGTTCGAGCCAGTCGATGGAGGCGGCGCCATCCTGAAAGGCCGCTGTACGCATAACTGCAAGCTGCAGGGGCGCTGTGGTCCGAAGCGGGCTGATACGCAGATTCGACAGTTCGCTGATGGCAGTCGCGACGGCGCTGGCCCGGTCGGGAGTGTGGACGATGAGTTTGCCGAGGAGCGAATCATACTGCGGCGGCACCATATCCCCGGCGCTGAACCCAGCATCGAAGCGAGCGGCAGAGGAGGAGCATTCGCTCAGACGGCCACTATTGGGTGCGAAGCCTGTGCCTGGGTCCTCAGCGTTGATGCGGCACTCGATGGCGTGGCCAGAGAAGCTGACCTGCCGCTGGGTGAAAGGCAGCGGCTCGCCTGCGGCGACCCGCACCTGCAACTCCACAAGGTCCAGACCCGTAACGAGTTCGGTGACGGGGTGCTCGACCTGGAGGCGAGGGTTTACTTCGAGAAAGTAGAAGGGCCGCCTGCCGCTGGCCGCGGGGCTGCCCACGAGAAACTCGAACGTGCCGGCATTGACGTACCTCAACGAACGGGCGAGGCCACCGCCGGGCTTGGGGACTCCTCGATGAGTTTCTGGTGCCGCCGCTGGACCGAGCAATCGCGCTCACCGAGGTGCACGAGGTTGCCATGGGAATCCGCAAGTACCTGGATTTCGACGTGATGCCCGGCGACCACGAGCTGTTCGAGCAGTAAGCGGGAGTCGCCGAAGGCGGATTGCGCTTCACGCCGTGCGCTGGCCACGGCTTCGGGCATGGCTTCAGGGGCAGTGACCTCGCGCATGCCCCGGCCGCCGCCCCCGCCGCGTGCCTTGATCATGATCGGGTAGCCAATACGTTCTGCTTCGGCGATGAGCACCCCGTCATCGTCATCGCCGTCCCAGCCGGGCACCACGGGCACGTCATTGGCCAGCGCAAGTTGTCGCGCGGCGGCCTTATCGCCGGATGCGTGAAGGACGGCGGGGGGTGGACCGATGAAGGTGAGGCCGGCCTCGATGCATCGCTCCGCGAACTCGGGCCGTTCGCTCAAGAAGCCATAACCCGGGTGTATCGCATCGCAACCTGAATCGAGCGCCGCGGCGATGACCGCGGGGATATCCAGGTACGTCTCCGTCGCGGTGGCGCCTTCGAGCACGACGTGCGCGTCGGCCGTGCGTACGGCGAGGCCCTGGCGGTCGGGGATGGAACAGACCACGACACTGCGAATGCCCATCGCACGAAGCGTCTTGATAATGCGGACCGCAATTTCGCCGCGATTGGCGACCAGGACCGAACGGAACATGGGGCGATTCTAGCGCATGCTGTCCTGCGAGGCGGCCACGAGCGCACGCCGGAAGCAGGACGCGGTGTGATCGTTCACCATGCCAACGCTCTGCATGAAGGCATAGCAGATAGTGGGGCCGACGAACGACATCCCGGCCCGCTTGAGTGCCGCGGACATCTGGGCTGCTTCTGGGCGGGAAGCGGGTATCTCGTCAAGCGCGTGGGGTGCGGCCGTATCAAGCGGACGACCGGCGGTAAACGACCAAATGTAGCGATCAAAGGTGGCGTACTCGCGCTGCAATGCGAGGAAGGTGGCGGCGTTGCGGATGGCCGCGTTCACTTTGAGCCGGTTGCGCACGATGCCTGGGTCGGAAAGAAGCCGCGCAACGTCGTCCGGACCGTAGCTGGCGATGCGATGCGCGTCCCAGCCATCGAAGGCGCGGGCAAACGACTCGCGCTTGCGTAAGATCGACGACCAGGACAAGCCAGCCTGGAAACCTTCGAGCATGAGCCGCTCAAATAGTTCGCGATCATCGTGACAGGGCACGCCCCACTCGGTGTCGTGGTAGGCGATTTCCAGTTCATCGCGTGCCCATCCACATCGGATAAGGCCAGGATGGCCCATGGGCTAGCCCAGCACCTCAAAGAGTTTGTGGTCCTTCATCGCCGGGTTATCTTTGTAGTTCTCAAACTTTTCACCGCGGTGGCCACGGGTGAAGTTGTCGGACGTGATCCAGGCCTCAAACGACTTTTCTTCTTCGAAGCGGTTGAGGACGACGTACTGGTCACGGTCGGGCAGGGCGAGAAGTTCGGTACGAATGAACCCGGGAAAGGTGTCAACGGCGCCCACGCGGGTCTTCCATGACTGCTCAAAGCCGGCGCGTGCTTCGGGCGGAAGCGAGATGGGAAAGTAGGAAAGGACTGCCATAGGGCGGAACCTCAGCGTGATATGTATCACAAAGAGTAGCGGTCATGCCGGGCGACTGCCAGTGCAGGAGGCGAGTCCGCCATCAGAAGGGCAGCACGACTCTCCTGAAGTGCTCGAAGTAGCGGCCATCGGCCGCGCGCCAGCTTTCGCGAGCAAACGCCTCGAAATCATCGCGTTTTCCAAACTGGCTAACATGAGCGGTAAGCGCGTGGATCTTCTTATCGGCCACCGCGGTGATGTCGACATCAAAATTGGGATGGTTCGAGTTCCAGAGCAGGACCTCCCGGACCTTGTGGGGTTCGAGACCTTCAGCAAGATGTTCGGGGAAGTTGAGGTGGTCGCGGGCCGTCGGGTAGATGGCATCGAGGGTAGCGGCGCCGGCAGCGCGGTGGTCCGGGTGATTGATGAAGCTGTCCGCGATGATGATGTCGGTAGGGTCGTGCGTGAGTACGACACTGGGACGAATCGTGCGGATAGCGCGCACGATCTGCTCGAGCAGGCGGCGGTCGTACACGAGTTCGCCGTCTTCGTGGCCGAGGAAGGCGACTCCGCCGATGCCGAGGCGACGGCACGCTTCCCGCTGCTCTTCGCGCCGCAAAGCGATGAGCCGGTCGCGTGGCATGGCCCGGTCCTCCGTGCCCTTGGCGCCGTTGGTGCAGATAAGGAAGTGCACTTCCCATCCGCGGGTGGCCAGGAGGGTGCAATGCCCTGCGGCGCCGAAGTCCCCGTCATCGGGATGAGCGGCGACGACAAGCGCGACACGGTTGTCTTCGGAGGGGGGCGGCATCCCACCAATCGTGGGGCCGGGCTGCCTGTGTGAGCAAGGAGGCTGGGTGTTCGGAACAGGTTTGACGATAACGCACCTTGATTGTTAAAGTGAGCGAACATCCGTTCGGAGCCGTCCAATGGCGAAAGCGCTTTCGGGGAAACAGCAGCTGATCTACGAATTCCTGCGCAGCTTTGTGGAGGAGAAGGACTACCCCCCGAGCATTCGGGACATCCAGGATGGCTGCGGGATCAGCAGCACGTCTGTCGTGGATTACAACCTGCGTAAGTTAGAAGAGTCGGGGTATATCCGGCGCGACCGTGAGGTGTCGCGCGGGATTGAAATCCTCGGTGCGGGTGGCCGCCGGAGGCGGGTGCTCGAAATCCCGGTCCTCGGTAGCATTGCGGCGGGCCAGCCGATCCCGGTGCCATCAAGTGACCGCTGGCAGAGCGATGTCGAGGAGACAGTCAGCGTGACGGAGGACATGGTGCAGGGACGCACGAACGTGTTCGCGCTGCGGGTGAAGGGTACCTCGATGATCGAGGACCTCATCGACGACGGCGACATCGTGTTCCTCGAGCCAGCCCGGACGGCAAGCGACGGCGACAAGGTTGCCGTGTGGCTGAAGGACCGTGGTGAGGTAACGCTGAAGCGGTTTTACCATGAGGGTGGGCGCGTGCGGTTGCAGCCAGCGAACAGTACGATGCAGCCTATCTATACCAGTCCAGAGAATGTGGAGATCCAGGGGCGGTTTATCTCGTCAATACGGGCAGGCGCCTGATAGCTGCCGGCTCGCGAGGTGGCGCGTCCGTACACCGGCTATGGGAAGCGCAATAATCCAGGTACGTGACCTGAGCATCCGCTACCGCGGCAAAGAGACCACGGTCTACGCAGCGGAAGATGTATCGTTCGACCTCGATAGGGGCAAGGTGCTCGCGCTCGTGGGCGAATCGGGCGCCGGCAAGACGACGGTCGGGCTTTCTGTGCTACGGCTCCTGCCAGGCGACGCCGAGATCGCGTCCGGCCAGATCCTGTTCGAGGGCCACGACCTCGCATCGATGCATGACAAAGAGCTTCGGACCGTGCGCGGCCGCCGCATTGCGATGATCTTCCAGGACGCGACGGCGGGGCTGAACCCGGTACTGAGCGTCGGTTCGCAGGTGGCAGAAATGCTCACAGCGCACCTACACATCGGGAAACGCGAGGCCAAGCGGCAAAGCCTGCAGATCCTGTATGACGTGGGCCTTTCCGACCCGGAACGAGTCGCGAAAGCGTACCCATTCCAGCTCTCGGGCGGCATGTGCCAACGCGTGATGATCGGGATTGCGACCTCGCTGAATCCCGACGTGATCATTGCGGATGAGCCTACAAGTTCGCTGGATGTGACGGTACAGGCGCAGATCCTGCACCAGCTCGAGCGGCTGCGCGATGAGCGCGGGACGGCAATACTGCTGGTCACGCACAGTTTCGGGGTCGTGGCACAGATCGCTGATGAGGTCGCGGTGATGTACGCGGGCCGCATTGTAGAGCACGGCGACGTGCATGCGATGCTCAAGGAACCGCTCCACCCGTACACGCATGCGCTGCTGGCCACGCTGCCTCGATTGGATGGCGCCAACGACCAGTTGCGGGCCATCCCGGGGACACCCCCTTCACTCACAGAGCCAGCAGAGCATTGCCCGTTCATCCCACGGTGTCCCAAGGCGATGAACGAATGCCGCACTTCGCCCCCGCCCCCGTTGCAGTCGGGTGGGCGCGCTACGCACCCTGTCGCCTGCTACAACCCTGTCTGGCGTGTGTGATCGGGCGCCGGCAGGCGCCGAACACGGGCCCCGGGTGACCGGCTAATGGCGCGCGATGCTGCAGAGCCTCGCGAGAGCAAGTTCCACGGCCAGTTCACGGTCGACAACGCCCGATTTCGACTCGCGGTCGGCCGTGGTGAGGGCATCGAACGCGGCGCGGAGACCATCAACACCGATCTTGCGTGCCCGGCGAATGGCCCGGTCGCGCAGATTTGGATAGCGCGCGACATTGCCGAGTGCGCGGTCCAGTTCTTCGGCGGGCGCACCATCAGCTACCAACTCGACCACGGGCGCGAGCCGGCGATACGTGTTTGCCAATACGGAAAGTGTGGCGCCAGTGTCCTCGCCCTGCTCATGGAGGAGTGCGAGTGCTTCGAGGGCTCGGCCAAGGTCGCCATCGAGCACAGCATCTCCAATATCGAACTGACCAGCGACACGCTCGCCCGCGCACACATGGTAGACATCGGCCATCGTCACGTCGGGGTCGCCGTTTTTGAACAGGGCCAGCTTATCGATCGCGCTGGCGTTCGCGAGGGTATTGCCCTGCGTCAGGGCCGCGAGGAGTGCTGCGGGACCTGCGTCGCGCGGGATCGGCTCGCCAGGGGCGAAGCCTTGCTTGCCCTGGCGCAGATGCAGTCCGCGGGCCGTCGCCGCCTTTTCGATATAGGGGATGAGCGCTTTACCGGCCGGGGCCGGGTATTCCTCGACGGTTGCACCCGGGATGCCCGCCACGGCCTGCACAACGAGGTTCTTCTTCGACACGGCAGCCGGCCGCGAGTCGACATAGAGAGGCAGCCCTACAAATACGAGAATGGTGGTGGGTGGTATGCCCTGACCAAGCGCTTCGAATAGGGGCTCGAGGGTGGCAGGCAAACTGCGTCCGCGCGAAGTGCGAGCCTCATAGCGCGGCTCGTAACGTTCGAGCAGGTGTTCGACGATGACGAGCCGTTTGGCGGACAGGAATGGCACTGACATCACGGGGCCGAGCACATCAGGGGGCTTGAGATCGCGCCCGTCGAGCACGGTGAGGTTGCTCTCCAGCATCCCGCTGCCGCCATCAGCCTCGTCGCGAAGCTCTTGCAACCGCGCGCGAATACGTGCTTCGTCGCCTCCGAATACAGCAATGATCATTGGTTGGACACCCCGCCCTGGTCCATCGAGCTATCCGGCCGTGTGCGCATCGAGCCACGTGGCAAGGTCGCGCATGACTGTCTGCTGTTCGGGCTCATTGAAGATTTCATGGTAGAGACCATCGTAGATCTTGAGCGTCTTGTCGGTGGAGCGAGCGCGTTCGACGAGTTCCTCGCTGCCCTCGGGCGAGGTGAGGCGATCGGCCGAGCCGTGCATGACGAGGAGCGGCAATTCGATCTCTTCCATGTCGAGTTGGACACGTTGCAGGGCACGGATCGAGGCTGCGCCATGGCCAAGCCGCATGCCGCCGCGATACACGAGCGGATCATTCTCGTACGCCTGGACGACCGTGGCATCGCGGGAGATCGCGGCCGCGGGCAGCGGCGAGAGCGCATAGGCCGGCATCACCTTGCCGAACGCTCGCAGGGCGCGCATCTTCAGGCCGGTGGGAGCGGAGCGCACGCGCAGGGCAGGACCGCTCAGGATGAGGCCGGCGATATCGGGCTTGCGAGCAATGACAAACAACGTGGCGATGCCCCCGCCCATACTGTGACCGAGGAGGAAGACCGGTTTACCCGGATGGCGTTCATTCACGGCGCGGAGGAACCGGGCGACATCGGACAGGTACTCGGAGAAAGAATGCACGTAGACGCGGCGGCCACTGGACTGCCCATGCCCACGCAGGTCGAGGGCTTCAACAGCGTAACCGCGGGCGTTGAGAAACGCGGCGACGTGTGCGTAGCGCCCGCTGTGTTCGGCATAACCGTGGACTATGGCAACCACTGCCCGCGGATCTCCAGGGGGAAGCCACCATTGCTCAAAGATGCTCGCCGCGCCGCGTGACAGGATGCGGTCGTTCCCATGGATGGTATCGGGGGTCATTGTGCTGCCTCACGTGCCTCGCGCATCGCGCCGCTGTAGTTCCCGGCGGTAATTCCGCCGTCGGGAAAGATGATGGTGCCGTTGACGAATCGGGCATCGTCTCCTGCAACAAAAGCGGCGACAGCTGCCACATCGACGGGGTCGCCGATGTAGCCTACGGGCGTGCGGTCGATGAGCATGCGCTCGACTGCGGGGTTGTCACGCATGCCACGCGTCATCTGCGTGGTAATGAAGCCTGGCCCGATTGCGTTACAGGTGATCCCGAGGTGCCCGACAGCCTGCGCAAACGACTTCACAAGTTGTTTGACGCCACCCTTGCTCGCGCAGTAGGCCGGCGCGCCGGCGCTACCCCATTCGGCCATGATGCTGGCGATCGCAATGAGACGGCCACCGCGTCCCTGCTCGATCATCGCATTTGCGGCAGCCTGGAGGGTGAAGAAGACGCCCGTGAGGTTGATGCCGATTGTGCGCGCCCATTGCTCCTCGGTCATGCGCAAGCAGTCGGTCTCGGATTCGACCACTCCGGCGTTCGCGACCGCGATATCGAGCCGGCCGAACTCGCTGGTGGCGGCACTAATCAGCGCGTCGACATCAGCCTTGCTCGACACATCGCAGCGGCGCACCAGTGCGCGTCGTTCCTGTTGCCGGACCAGGCGGGCCGTCTCTTCCATGCCCGGCTCGTCGATGTCGGCGATCACAACGTCCGCCCCGTCTTCGGCGAAGCGCACCGCCATGCCGCGTCCATTTCCGGAAGCGGCGCCCGTCACGAGCGCCACCTTCCCCTGCAGATTCGCCACGTTTCGCCCTCCGTTGTTTGTGTAGCGAGAGTCTACGGACTTTCGGCGCTCGATGCGCGCGGGCCGTAGAATAGCCGCCATGCTTGTAGATTGGATCGACCACATCGTCGTCCCTGTCGCATCGCTCGATGACGCGGCGGCACCTTATGAAAAGCTTGGGCTGCATCTCACAGAGAGAACGCGTCATGAGGGCCTCGGCACCGAGAACCGGGCGCTCTTCGTCGGAAGCGGCGAGAACGACTTCTACCTGGAGTTCCTCGCCATACCCGACCGTGGCCGGGCAATGGCGGCCGCGGCGGCGCGCACCGCCATCTATCTCGATGCGCTGGATGGCGGGAAAGGCGTGGCCCGGCTCATGCTGGGGACGAACGACCTCGCCGGGCTAGTCGCGGCTGCGTCGGGCGG
>JAFKFP010000034.1 GCA_017308185.1 bacterium
GGCATTCCGATGCTCGCAGACCATCCGTTTATGAAGGGCCAGGTTCGCCGCCTCATGGCGGACATTGGTCGAATCGACCCGGAGAACATCGACGATTACCTCGCTACTGATGGCTATGTTGGATTCAGCAAGGCCCTTGAAATGGATGGCGAAGCGATTGTCAAAGAGATGCTCGATAGCGGTTTGGGCGGGCGCGCAGGTGCAGGATTCCCCACCGGCCGAAAATGGGACTTCTTGCGGACTGCTACGACGCATCCTCGGTATCTCATCTGCAATGCCGATGAGGGTGACCCCGGCGCATGGGTGAACCGCGTGCTCCTCGAGGGGAACCCGCATCTGATCATCGAAGGCATGATGATCGCCGCGTGCGCGGCCGACGCCGACGCGGGCTACATCTACATCCGCTATGAGTATCCCCTCGGCTATGCTCGAATGACCAGGGCCATTGAGCAGGCGTATGAGCACGGACTCCTCGGCGAAGATATCCTGGGCTCCGGCCGGACGTTCGACATGCACGTCATTCGAGGCGCCGGCTCGTACGTTTGTGGCGAAGAGACGGGGCTCATCAACTCCATCGATAGCTACCGGGGGATGCCGCGCATTAAGCCGCCGTTCCCCGCACAGGCCGGGCTCTGGAACAAACCCACGAATGTGAACAACGTCGAGTCGTATGCGAACGCACCCATGATCATGCGTAACGGCTCGCATTGGTGGAGCAGCGTCAGCGATGCCAAGGAAAAGGGCACGAAGATGTTCACGTTCTCCGGCTGCATTAACTGGGTCCGTCGATCAAGCAGGTGATCGAACAGTACGGCGGTGGTCTTCGCGAAGGGAGCGTTCTCAAGGGGTTTCAGCCCGGCGGTCCGTTGTCGGGCATATGCGGCCCGGATCAGAGCCTGACGCTGACGCTTGACCCGTATCGCGCACTCGGGCTCTTCCTCGGGGGCGGCGGCATCGTCTTCTTCGACCAGACGGCGTGCATTGTCGACATGTGCCGCTACTTCCTCGCGTTCTGTGAAGACGAAAGCTGTGCCCGTTGCACCACGTGCCACGGTGGCACACAGCGCGCGGTCGAAGTTATCCGGCGGATTCAAGCGGGCGGCGGACGTGATACCGACCTCGAACTGTTTGCGGGGTTGAGCTCCACATTGCGCTGGTCGAACTGCTTCCACGGCCAGTTCGCGATGACGACAATCAAGACTTCCCTGAACGCCTTCCGCGCAGAGTACATCGAACACATCGAGCAGAAGTATTGCCGCGCCGGCGTCTGCAGCGGCCTCATCGATTACGAGATCGGCAACCAGTCCGACGCCAATCTCCCGGAAGCCGAGGAGATCTGCCCCACGCGTGCAATCAGCCACGAGGGCAGCCAATACGCGATCGATGACACCCTCTGCATTCGCTGCGGCGCCTGCAAGGAAGTCTCGCCGGGTGGAATTGCGGTGCGCGACCGGTTCCGGAAGCCCGTGGAGACGGGCATCTTCCGGGTGACCGTGTAAGTCATTCGGCGCCACGCCTCGAGCTCTTCGCCCTACCGTCGCTGTACCGCCATGGAGACGTTGCGAGGATAGGTCTCTATGAGAACGACATTCTCGGGCTGTTGAGCATTGGCCAACGCGACGTCGATACGGTGCTCGGCGTGCTCGACGCGCACGTGTCTCCCTCGGATATGGCCGAGTTGCGGCGAATCGTGGGCGAAATCGAGCATCGCCTCGCGCGTATGCAAGACAAGCCGTTCGGCGATCCACCGCCGCCTGCGCCTTCGCCATTACGCTGTTTCCGCAAAACGCGGGAAGCGTGGTTCGTGATACTAGTTGGGCGAGAGTAAATAGTTTCGTATGAGGCTTGTGTTCTTTGTGCGCGGGGGCCATACTCCCGCCACCTCGGTGAGTTGGAGGGCGGGAGATGAACAATCCGTTGAGGCGTGCGACGCTCGTCAGCGCAGCACTCGCGGTTGGCGGTGTCGGTGCCATGCTCTTCGCATTGCCCGCCGTGGCGAACGTCGACAATACGTACGTCTATTGCGGGAGCGGTGTCGAATACGCCCAGTCATCTGCGAGCTTGTCTTCAGGCTTGGAGAGCGAGACATCAGAATTCAGCCCACCACAGTGCGCCGAAACATTCCTGCACGTTGACTACCAGGACGGCGACGGCTCCGGATGGAAACATTGGCACGGCGGGTGGCAAGTCAACACGTATAGCTCATACACCTGGAACGCTAACTTGGCATACACCGTCATTGGCCCGGTCGAAGTCTTGGGCCAGCACAACACCTGCGACGCGGGCTTTGTTAACTGCAATGGATTCGTGGATACGGATGCGACGGCCTAAAAGCGAACGAGAGGAAGGCAGATGGACTTCGTACTACCCCGAAAGAAGACACTTGGTGCCGTGTTTGCTGCTGGTGTTGTCGTCGCGGCAGCGGCGGCGGCACTGCTCCTGTGGCAAGGGCTCCCTAATGGCCGCGCTGCCGCCGCTGATGCACCCCCGCTCTCTCAGGTGCCGCAGGTAGCCATCCCCGACAGCGACATGGCGGCCCTCGCGCAGCTTCGCGATGCAGTACAGGACGAGCCTCATGCGATTGACGCAAGCCTCAACCAGCGAATCCTGGCAGGCAAGCTGGACGGCCTCATCGGCGGCGCCCTCTCCCCTTCGCAGCGTGACATCCTGTCCGATGGCGTGATCACGTTTGCGGAGTATCAGAAAGCAGAAACTGCGTGGCACGTGTGTATGGCCAATGCAGGGCTCTCCGTCCTACCGATGCACTTGAACGGTGTCGCCCTGTTCAACCAGTCCATTATCTCCGGGCCGAGCCGCGAAGGCCTCGACAGTGAGGACGCACGCTGCTCGCATGAATACACGGGCGCGATCGAGTTGGTCTGGTCACAGGTCGTCGCCTCGCTGGGAAGCAAGATGGCGCAGATCCAGAGACAGGCCCTCTCCACTTGCGTTGCCCACAACCCCGCCTACACAGCCCACGACTGCATGATCGCCGTTTCCAACGCGACCGACACGACTGGATTCTTCGGCAACAATGGCTCTAGTCCGCCTCCTCCACCGTAAGCGAGTACGTCTCAATCACAGGGTTTGCCAGCAACCGCGAGCACATCTGGTCAACGGATGTGCTCGCAGTGTGTTCGTCGCTGGCGAATAGCGTGACTTCGAAGTAGCGGCCGGAACGCACACGTTCGACGCCCTCGAACCCAAGTGATCCGAGCGCGTTGGCAACAGTTGCCCCCTCGGGGTCGTTCACGGTGGGCTTGAGCGAGACGAAGACCCGTGCGAGATAGCGCTGGCCTTTTGTCGTTGTTGGCGATTGTGTGTCGGTCGTCATGGCAGGTTCTCCCCGGTCAGCATCTCATAGATGCGTTCGTATCGTTCGTTCGTCGCGGCCACCACATCGGCAGGCACCGCTGGCGCTGGGTCGCTCGCTTTCCAGTCGGAGGCGGCGATCCAGTCGAGCACCGGCTGGTTGTCGAAGCTGGGCTGGCCAGCGCCGGGCCTGTAGGTATCGGCTTGCCAGAACCGGCTGCTGTCCGGCGTCAGTATCTCGTCTATGAGGATGACCTCGTCGTTCCAGATGCCGAACCCAAACTTGCTTTCAGCGATAATGATGCCTCGTTCGAGCGCAACTGTGTGGGCGTAGTCGTAGAGGGCAATCGTGCGCCGGCCCATCGCGTTCGCTGCTTCAGCGCCGACCGTCTCGGCGAGCTGATCTGCTGACATGTCATCGTGTCCACCATCGACCCCGGACGATGCTGTGAACATTGTCTGCGGCAGCTTCTGCGACTCGAGCATGCCTTCGGGCAACGGGATGCGGCCGGCGATGCCAGTGCGTTGATAGTTGTCCCAGCCTGTGCCTGTGAGGTACCCCCGTGCGATGCACTCGGCGTCGAGCCGCTGCGCCTTGCGTACGAGCATCGACCGGCCGTAGTACTCCGGGCTTAGGGGAAACGGCAGCAATGAGGCGTTGTCGGACTCGATCAGGGCGATGAAATGGTTGGGGATGACTTCCTTGACGCGGTCGAACCACCAGGCTGCGAGCCTTGACACAACCTCACCTTTGCGGGGAATACCGGTGGGAAGCACGGCATTGAACGCGATGATGCGGTCAGTGGCGACCAGCAGCAGCTTGTCGCCGAGGTCGTATGTATCGCAGGTCCTGCCACGGACGAGCAGGTTCGGGAGGTCACTCTCCAGCAGAATACGATGCCTCCTTGCGCTCTTTCAGGCCGAGGTAGAAGAGCGTTGTTACTGCAGTGAAGAACACAAGCAGCGGCACGACGAGAACGCCCTGCGCGGCCGTGACAATCGCGGTGACGATGACTGCCGTGTCGTGGCCCCCTCCCACCGCGAGTTGGAGCAGCGAGATGCCGACCAGCGGCAGGAGAGCGAGCCCGAAAGCTACGAGAAGTACTCCGAGATAGCGCAGCATGCTTCCGCGCATCATGGCCCAGCTTCCAGCGAGTGCACCGCCGACCGATGCTCCATCGAGCATGAACACTTCGAAAACGAGCGACCAGCGCACGAAGATGAAGAGTGCTATGAGCGCGCCAATGATGGTCACAGACAGTACGATTCCGAGGAAAATGATCCCGTAGGTGACAATGGCAAGAGCGAGCAGTCCGCCCATGCGGGTAAATGCTGGATCGAGGATCTCCGGCAGCGGCACGCGCCGCCCGGCGTGTGCCTCCGCAACGGCGATGACCGTTGCGCCGCGCGCTACCTGTGCGAAGAGCAATTCGAAGGCACCAAGGGCGAAGTAGGCAAACACCGGACCCGCGCGACCGGTGACCGCATCCCCTGGCAGCCACACGTTCTGACCGTCAAAGGTTGTGAGATAGAGTATCGCGGTCACTACCGCGCTGATGCATGCCACAGTCACCTCGATGGCGAACATCGGGAGCAGGGTTTGGCGTGGGAAGCTCACGATGAGCTGCCACGCTTGCCGGACCGTACCCACGACGGGCACGGGACCTGCGGCGGGAGCGGAGGCCGGGCTGTTCACAATCCGAGGCGGTCGAACGTGGCGCCAACGTTCGTAAGGTAGAACGAGTAGTCGAACAGGGCGTCAATGTCCGCGGCCGATAAGCGGGAAGTGACGGCCTCGTCTTCATTGAGTAGTCCTCGGAACTGCACTCGTTCGTTCCAGGCACGCATCGCGTTCCGCTGGACGATGGCATAGGCATCGCCGCGGCTGAGACCTGTATCGATGAGGGCCAGCAGCACGCGCTGCGAGAACACGAGTCCATAGGAGCGGTCGAGGTTCTCCCGCATGTGCTCGGGGAAGACGCGAAGGCGGTCCATCACGCCCGTGAAGATGCTCAGGGCGTAGTCGAGGACGAGGCAGGCATCGGGGAAGACGATGCGCTCGGTAGATGAGTGGCTGATGTCGCGTTCGTGCCAGAGGGCGACGTTCTCCATTGCCGTCACCGCATAGCCGCGGAGCACACGTGCCAATCCACAGATACGCTCGCACAGCTCGGGGTTGCGCTTGTGGGGCATAGCGCTCGATCCGGTCTGGCCCTCATCGAAAGGCTCTTCGGCCTCTCGGGTCTCCGTTTTCTGAAGCCCGCGGATTTCGGTCGCGAACTTTTCGAGCGAGGCACCAATGAGCGCAAGTGTCATAACGAACTGCGCGTGCCGGTCGCGCTGGATGATCTGTGTCGATGCCGCTTCGAGCCCCAGTCCGAGCCGCTTGCACACGATCTCTTCCAGTTCCGGCGGCACCGACGCATGCGTGCCCACGGTGCCGCTGATCGCCCCGACGGCGACCGCGTCGCGCGCTGCCAACAGCCGTTCGCGGTTGCGCCGCATTTCGTCGACCCACACGGCGAGCTTGAGTCCGAACGTCGTGGGTTCGGCGTGGACGCCGTGTGTGCGGCCTACGCACAGTGTGTCCCGATGTGCCTTCGCCTGGCGTTCGATTACGACCTGCAGGCCGTCAATGCCTTTCAGTAGCAGGTCGCAGGCATCGCGCAGTTGCAGTCCCGTGGCGGTGTCCCAGACGTCAGAGCTGGTCAGACCGAAGTGGACGTAGCGTCCTTCTTCGCCCAGCGAATCTGTAACGGACCGCAAGAACGCGGTGACGTCGTGGTGGGTGACCGCGATGTACTCGTCGATTTTCGCAAGTTCGAAGCTGGCGTTGTCGCGGATGGCGTCGGCGGCTTCGCGAGGGATGCGGCCGAGATCGGCCCATGCCTCGCAGGCGGCGACCTCGACATCGAGCCATCGCTGGAACTTCGCCTGGTCGCTCCACAGGGCGCTCATTTCGGGACGGGAATAGCGTGGGATCATGTAGGTTCATCATAGCGGAGGGCGTCCGTTTCGAACCATCGAGTGCAAGCCGACGTCGAGTTCGAGGCTTGACATCGCACCATCATCTGATAGGGTAGGGGGGTATCCTATTGCTGGGGCATGCCTATGGACGATTCCAACCGCAAACAAGCGCTTCGCCGTCTCAAGATTGTGGCCGGGCAGGTGCAGGCACTGCAGAGTCAGATCGAGGACGACCGCTACTGCATGGATGTCCTCGACCTTTCGCTGTCCGTGCAGAAGGCTCTGCGGAGCCTGGACGTGCTGATTCTCGAAAACCACCTGCGCACGTGCGTGAAGGAACAGATTGAGGGCGGTGAAATCGACAGGTCGGTGGCCGAGTTGCTTCGGCTGTACAAAGTCCAGGGGCCGGCGGAGGCCTGACGCATTCTTCATCCCACGGGGAGCTTACAAACTCCAGGAAAGAAAGGAACCTCCACATGTCACAAACGATTGAATTCTCGGTGACCGGCATGACCTGTGATCACTGCGTCCACGCCGTCACGACAGCCGCGAAGGACGTGCCCGGCGTCACCGATGTCAAGGTCAGCCTGGAAGACAAGAAGGCCATCGTCACGGGCGACGCGGTCGACACGGCGAAGGTCATCGCGGCGATCGAAGAGGAAGGCTACGAGGCCGCCGTCGTTTAGCGACGTGGTCTGGCACGGAAGAGGAAGCTGGCTGTGAGCAGTACGGACCAGGCGGTAAACCTGGATATCAAGGGGATGACGTGCGCTTCGTGCGTACGCCGGGTCGAACGCGCCCTCGGCAAGGTTGAGGGCGTTGGTACGGCCACAGTCAACTTCGCTTCGGAAACAGCGCGCGTCACGCTGGACGCGGATGTGGCGATCGAGGCGCTTGTGGCCGCCGTCGAGAAGGCGGGCTACGAGGCCACTGAATCGAGCGCGGATATCGACCGAGATGCCGAACGCTCGCAGCACGCACGGCTGACGCTGTGGACGCTGCTCGGCGGCGCCGCGCTTGCCATCCCCACCATCATCATCGCGATGGCGATGGACATCGCGGATCTGCCGATCAATGGCGATATGCAGCTCACCGGATACCTGCTGCTGGCGATGGCTACACCCGTGCAGATTGTGCTTGGGTGGCGCTACTACAAAGGGAGCTACGTCAGCCTGCGCCACCTGAACCCGAACATGGACGTGCTCATCGCCCTGGGCACATCGGTGGCGTATGTGTACAGCACCTGGGTCGTGCTGAGCGGCCGCGATGCCCACATGTACTTCGATGTCAGCACGGCGGTGCTCGTGTTCATCACGATGGGCAAGTACTTCGAGGAGACTTCCAAGGGGCGGGCATCGAGCGCAATCCGCGCGCTGCTCGGGCTGTCGGCGCGGTCAGCGACGGTGCTCCGCGATGGCGTCGAAGTCGAGGTCGCAGCGGACGACCTGCGCGTTGGCGACCGCTTCGTGGTGCGGCCGGGCGGACGTGTCCCGGCGGACGGCATCGTGCGGAGCGGCCACGGTACGGTCGACGAATCGATGATCACGGGCGAGGCTATCCCCGTGGAGCGGCGCGAGGGTGACCACGTCATCGGCGGCACGGTGAACCAGGACGGCCTGCTCGAAGTCGAGGCGACGGCGGTCGGAGCGGCGACGGCGCTGCAGCAGATGGCGAGGCTCGTCGAGGAGGCGCAGGGTTCGAAGGCGCCGATCCAGAAGCTGGTCGACCGCGTGGCGGCTGTGTTCGTACCGGTCGTGATCGTCATCGCAGCGGTGGTGTTTCTCGCGTGGGGCTTCGGTTCGGGAAACTGGACGGACGCCATGGTGTACGCCGTCGCGGTGCTGGTCATCGCCTGCCCGTGCGCACTCGGGCTTGCGACGCCCACGGCCAGCATGGTCGGCACCGGCATGGGCGCCGAACGTGGCATCCTCATCCGCGACGCCGAGGTGCTGGAGCGCGCGAAGTCGCTGGACGTGATCGTGCTCGACAAGACGGGGACGCTCACGCAGGGCCGACCGCAGGTGGTCGATGTCGTGTCGTTCGGGAACCACTCCGCAGAGGCGCTGCTGGTGTTCGCGGCGGGGGCGGAGTCGGGGAGCGAGCACCCGCTGAGCCGCGCCGTAGTGGATGCGGCGGTGGACCGCGAGTTGCCAGTGCCCGCGCCT
>JAFKFP010000035.1 GCA_017308185.1 bacterium
GCGCAACTCCTGGGTGGCGATAGTCACGGTGATTCCTCTCGTTCTGCTTCTTCAACGGTGCGGCCGGTAAGCGCGAGGAAGACGTCTTCGAGCGTCGGCTCGCGGCCGTCCGGCATGGGGACAAGTTGTTTCAGTTCGGATGGTGTGCCGAGTGCGACGATGCGGCCGACGTCCACGATGGCGATGCGGTCGCAGAGCGCCTGGGCTTCATCCATATCGTGCGTGGTGAGCAGCACCGTGGCGTCGTGGGCGTCGCGGATTTCGCGCACGAACGCCTGGACTTCGCGTTTCGAATGCGGGTCCAGGCCGGTGGTCGGTTCATCGAGGAGCAGGAGCACGGGCGCGGTGAGGAACGCGCGCGCGATGGCGACCTTCTGCTGCATTCCGCGCGACATATCCTCCATGGGCGTCCAGATGGAGCGGTCATCGAGGCCGAGTCGCTTGAGGATGGCGACGATTTCGCGGCGCGCCTCTTTGCCATCGAGCCCGTACATGCGCGCACCGAAGATGAGGTTTTCCATGGGCGATAGCTTCTTGAAGAACGACGCCTCGACCGAGACGCGGTTGATGAGCCGCTTCACCTGCGCTTCGTCACGCACCACATCGAAGCCGAAGACTTTGATGCTCCCGCCATCGGGTGCGAGGAGCGTGGACATCAGCCGGATGAGGGTGCTCTTGCCGGTACCGTTCGGGCCCAGGACGCCGAAGATCTCGCCTCGTTCGATACGCAGGCTGATGTGGTCGACGGCGACGACGCGCTTCGAGAACTTCGGTCCGCCGCGCATGCGGGTGAACACGCCCGTGCGGCTGCTGAAGACCTTCGACACTTCATCGACGAGCAGCGCAGGCGTACCCGGCTCGAACGAAACGCCGGGGATTGGGTTGGGGCGAGAGACGGTGGCGGTTGCGGACATGCATCGATCCTTTCGTGGGGCCGGGCGGTGTGGGCGTGGGAGGCCCCGTTGGCCGGCGGCGGTCGCGATCGATTCGATGCACGAAAAAGCCGTGGGACGGGACGTTTTGGTTGGTCCTCCCACGGCGGTGGAGCTGCTTCAGGGCAGACTCAGGTCGTGGGGTCCTTCCATTCGGGGGCGCCGGGCGCACCGGCTCGCGGGCGCAGTCCGGCAAGGACATGACCGGTAGCGTTGAGCATTGCCATCAACGGTGGACGCCTCTTTCGAATGGTTGTGATGACTATAGGGGTGATGGGTGGGTTCAATCAAGGGCTGCGGGGACGCCGAGCCTCGACGTCAGCTCGTCTCGAAAGCGCTTCCACTCTGAATGACGCGGGTCGACGATCCTGGCGAGATCGAAGAAGCGAACGCAGCCTGGCCTCAGGGCACGTAGAGCACTGTAGTGCGCAGCCGGAGGCGTTTCCCGCCCCGCCTTACGTCGGCTCCGTGGCCGGGAGGCCGTTCGGGAACCCGTTCTGGCACGTCGGGGTGTTCACGTTCGCATTAACCTGGCAGGTGGTGGACCACGCGAGACTCAGATCCGACGACTGGTACTGGAACTTGAACCAGCCAGTCTCCGTCACGCCGTTGACGGTGACGGTGAGCTCTACCCGCCAGTAGAAGTCCGAGCCGGCATCTGTGCCGAGCAGCTCGGGCATCGAGTTGGGCTGGATGTCCAACACGTCCGCGTGATAGCCGGTGATCCCACTGGCCGAGTATGGCGCAGAGCCGAGCCCAGGCGGCTTGAAGAACTGCCAGTGGAAGTCGATGGTGTAGAGGTTCGTGTCGAAGCCGGTGTCGGTTGCCGGGGCGATCGTCCCGGTAGCGTCGAAGATGTTCTCCGACGAGCCGTCGAGCGGGCCGATGAAGCAGCCGCCACCGAGGACGTTCGGCGGGTCGCAGTTGTTGACGGCCGGGTTCGGCGGCAACGGGGGCGACTGCGGGTCGTCGACCGGGTTGATCACGGCGATCAGCGGAAAGATGTTCACCTGTATGGTCTGTGTGACCTGCTGAGCGGCTGACCAGTCGTCATCGCCTGCCTGGTTGGCGTCGAGTGTGCAGGTGCCGAGCCCGATGAAGTTGAGCGCGCCGGTGGTATCGGAGATGGCGCACACCGATGAGCTGGTCGAGTCGACGGTGAACGACACCGGGAGGCCCGATGTTGCGGTGGCAGTCGGCGTGTATGTCGCGCCTGCGAGCGTCGCCCTGGAGGGCGCGGTTGAGGTGAAGCTAATCGTCTGCGGCTGCGGGTCCGTGACGGTAATCGGGAAATCGAAGGAGAATGGCGCCCACGCGGGGCCGTTCCAGATGGCGTAGCTGACGCTGACCGTGTGGTCGCCGACGCCCAGCGCGCTGCCGGGGATGACGAACGGGCCGACGGGCGCTGGCGATGTCCCGTCGCCGACATCGGGGCCGCCGGAGACGGTGTCGATGACCTCGCCGTCCGAGCTGATCGTGACGGTGCCTTCGAATGGTAGGCCGATGTCGCAGCCGGAGGACAGGTGCTGAGTGACGCTCTGGGTAATGGTGAGCGAGCTATCAAGCGCAATGGACGTGTCTGACACGTGGGGCGTCACCTGCGCGCCGCCGGTGTGGCAGGTCGTGTCCATCGAGAGCGTCAGCGCCGAATTCTGATATCGGATTCGCGCTGACACGGCGACCGGTGCCCCGCCGTCCTTTGGCGTCACGGTCAGCGTCATGACGCTGGTCTCAGTCCCGAAGTCGGGGATTCCATCGGCGCGGATCAAGAGTGTCGGCTCCGTCTGATCGGGTTCGACCACATAGCCGACGGTGTTCGGCGTCGTGATCGACCACTGGTAGGTGACACCGGCGGCCGGGACGTTGGCCAGTTCGGCTGCGAAAACGTTGTCCTGACTGCCATCGATGATATTCACTGTCCTGCCATCAGTAACTAACGCCTGGTCAGGGTCATCGTTGAGGCCGATGCCGGTGATCTGAAGCGGAGCCAACTGGCCGGTCCCCGTAATCGTTGCATCGACGCCACCGGCTGAGAGAGTCGCGCTGTCGGTGGAAGTGCCCGTGGGCGCATACGTGACCGTGACGCTGCAACTGCCGCCGGGCGCGAGGGTCGTGCCGGTGCAGGTATCGGCGCTGAGTGTCATGGCGCCGGAACCGGTTATCAATGCGGTGAGCGTTTCCGATGTCCCGGTCCCGGTGTTCGTGAGCGTGAAGTCCTGTGTGGGTGTATCACCTGCATCTACCGTCCCGAAGTCGAAGGTCGTAGGTGACCACGCCAGGGCGGGCGTGCCGCTCTTGCCGGTGATCGTGGCATCGGCGCCGCCTGCGGAGAGCGTGCCGCTGTCGTCCTGGCCACTCGTCGTGGGCGCGTAGGTCACGATGAGGCTGCAGTTCCCACCCGGCGCGAGCGTTATGCCCGTGCAGGTGTCGTCGCTCGCCGTCATGGAGTCGGAGCCGGTCACGGAGGCTGTGAGCACCGTGGATGTCCCATCGCCCGAGTTGGTCAGCGTGAAGCTCTTCGTGGGTGGTGTGGCTGCGGTGTCGACGGCGCCGAAGTCGTAGGTGGATGGCGACCACGCGAGGTGCGGTGTGCCGCTCTTGCCTTTCAGAGCGATGGTCGTGTCGACCTGCGGGCCGGTTGCTGCGAGAGTGGCGGTGTCGGTTTGTCCGGGGGCAGTTGGAGCGTACCGGACTCTGACTTCGCACGTCTTGCGCGGCGGCAGGCTCCGGCCCGAGCAACTGTCGGCTGTGATCGTGAACGCGGGCGAACCTTCGAGAGTCGCGTTCATGGACGCGGTGGCCCGCTTGTCGGTGTTGCTGAGCGTGAAGGTGACGGTCTTGGTAGCGCCGGCGCCTGCATCGATAGTCCCGAAGTCATAAGCTCCCGGACCGGTGACAGGCGACCAGACGGCCGCGACGCACGCCGAGGCCATGAGCACCACGAAGGCGGCGAATACCACCGAAGCAAGTCCGCGTCTTGCCACCCGCATCAAGGTCCCCTGTGCGCCCGGGACGGCTTTTACTTCGCGAGCGCAGCGGGATTATAGAGCGATGTCATAGGTTGCAACAGATGATTGTCTTGACCGGAAACATTCGGCCCTATTTACGTGACTACGGCGAACCGCACAGCCCGCCCTCACCGCCGATAGTACATACTCCCGCCGTCGCCACCACGCCGAAGCATGATGACTTCGGCCATGATGCTTATCGCAATCTCCTCGGGAGTCTCCGCGCCGATCTTGAGACCGATGGGTGTGCGGATCCGGGCGAGTTCTTCGGGGTCGTAGCCCTCTTCGGTGAGGTGCTGGATGACGGTCGACGTGCGGCGCTTCGAGCCGATCATGCCGAGGTAGCCGGCCCCGCGGCCGAGGCAGCGCCTCAGCGAAACCTCATCCTGTTTATGGCCGCGCGAGACCATGACGATCGACGTGTTCGCGTCGATGGGGTAGCGGTCGATGGCGGTCTCGAAGTCTTCGCAGAGGATCTCGTCGGCTTCGGGAATATTCTCGGAGTTGGCGAAGTCTTCCCGGTCATCGAGCACGGCGACGTGGAAATCGAGGAAGTCAGCGAGTTTGGCGAGGCACTTGCCGATGTGGCCGGCGCCCACGATGAGGAAGACGGGCTTCGATTCGACCACTTCGATATAGATACTGGTTGCGTTGGCGATGGTGCGCGTGCGCAGTTCACCCTCGCCCACGTAGACGGTCTCGGTGGCATGACGGTCGAAGGCATCGGCGGCATATTCCGCTACGAGGTCGTCAAGCTGTGGGTTGCCCAGCCCGCCCATGCGTGTGCCGTCGCGCTCGATGAGCATGCGCGTGCCGGGTTCGAGCCCGAGCGGGCCGGCTTCGAGCACGGACGCGAGGACGACTGGCGTCCCGCCTTCTGCCGCCTGCAACAGCCGCTGCGTGATTTCCAGCACGTATACAGCTTAGCAGCACCGAGTACCGAGTACCGGGTACCCGGTACCCGGTACCTTTCGCCCTTCGCTCGCGGCTCCGCTAGGATTTTTCTCATGACCGACCGGTACGCCGTGGACGCCGCCTTCTACGACGCCATCCACGATGAATTCGATGATGACACTGGATTGTGGCTCGCCTACGCCGGCCAGACGGATGCGCGCGTGCTGGTGGTAGGCTGCGGGACAGGGCGGATTGCGGCGCCGCTGGCGGCCGCAGGGAGCCGGGTCGTCGGCATCGATCCGTCGGCGGCGATGCTCGAGCGGGCACGGGATCGGGCAGCGCGCGCAGGGGTGACGGTCGATTGGCGACCGTGCGGCTTGCTCGATGCGGGCCTCGAACCGGGCACGTTCGGCCTTGTGTTGATCCCCGCAGACGTCTTCCTGTACTGCGAGGGCCTGGATGAGCAACTCGCGTGGCTGGCTGCAGCCCGAGAGGCGCTGGCGTTCAATGGCCGCCTGGTCTTGGACCTCCCCGGCCCGGCGCTGTGGCTCGATCCGGCCTCCAACGGGCAGCCGCTGCTCGTCTTTCGGGGCGAAACCGAAGACGGCCAACCGTTCGAGGCCTGGCATGTGCACGACGATGACCTCGCCGCACAGACACGCTGGCTGCAGGTGACGTATGAGCGCACCGGCCCCGATGGCCTGGTGCGGCGCTTGCGGAGCGAGCACACGCTTCGTTACGTGTATCCGCAGGAGCTGCGGCACTTGCTTGCGCGCGCGGGGTTCGAGGTGGTGGATCTTTACGGGGACTACGCGGCGGGCGTACTTTCGAACGATAGCGACCGCATGATCGCCATTGCGGAGAGGAGCACCGGTTGACCGCACGCATCGTCGTCGATGCCATGGGTGGCGATAACGGCCCCCAGGAAGTGGTCGCGGGCGCGCTCATGGCGGCCGGCGGGCTCGGCGTCGAACTGACGCTCGTCGGGCGCGGCGATGCGATCCGGCGCGAACTCGAAGGGACCACGAACATCGAGCGGCTTCGCGTCGTCGAGGCGTCGGAGATGGTCGGGATGGACGAGCACCCGACGGACGCGATACGCAACAAGCCGGATTCTTCGATGCGTGTTGGACTCGAGATTGTGAAGCGCGGCGAGGCCGACGCATTCGTGACGGCGGGGAACACGGGCGCAGCGATGGCGGGGGCGCTTCTGACACTGGGGCGCATCAAGGGCATCGGGCGGCCGGCGCTTGGGACGGTGTTCCCGACTGCTGACGGCGCCACGATTATGCTGGACGTTGGCGCGAATGCTGACTGCCGGGCGATCCACCTGATCCAGTTCGCACACATGGGCGCGGCATATATGGAGCGCATGTTCAACATCTCGCGGCCGCGGGTGGCGTTGCTTTCGATCGGCGAAGAGGACAGCAAGGGAAGCCAGTTGGTGATCGAAGTGAACGCCGCTCTTCGTAAGAGCCGGCTCAACTTCGTCGGCAACATAGAATCGAACGTCCTCGCGCATGGGCTCGCAGATGTGGTGGTGACGGACGGGTTCACGGGCAATGTGGTGATCAAGACGATTGAGGGCGTGGCGGAGGTCGTGTTCGGGGAGGTGCGTCACGCGGTTGAACTAACGCCGTGGAACCGTGCGGCCGGGCTCATCCTGATGTCTGAGTTGCGGAAGCTGAAGAGGCGCCTCGACTACACGGAATATGGTGGCGCGCAGTTGCTCGGGGTGGATGGAGTCACGGTCATCGGCCACGGACGTTCGAATGCGCGGGCAGTGTTCAACGCCATACGGGCGGCACGCGATGGCGTGCAGGGTGGGCTCGTGCAGGTGTTCAGGGAGATCGCTGCGGAGATCCCGGCGCGGCACGGGGGCAGCAGCGATAGCACAGGGGATGACGAGGGCGGATAGAGCCGCGGTGGCGTGCCCAGGGCAGGAGTAGCGTCAGCGGAAGCAGTCCTGGATGGCGGCGGCAGTTTCAGGGGAGCCTCGGAGTTCGCCGCACTGTTCCGCGGGCCGCGTGCCGCGGATGAAATCGAAGAAGCCGGCGGTGTCGGTCTTGAGCGCGACATCGGCCGTCTCGTGAGCGTGGCGGCGCGGGTGGATATGGCCGTCGTGGATCTCGTACGTCCAGCTGTTGCAGTCGGAGCAGTCGGAGATTTCGAGCGTCATCGTGGCGGCGAGGCCGGGCGCGCGGCTGGCATCGAACTGGAGAGCCGGGAGCGTCCGGGCGACAAAATCGGCGGTGAGCGTCTGACCGATTTGGTCGGGCGTTACGCCGCCGATGTGTCCGCGTCCCCATTCGAGGAGTGACATCAGGATGGGCCGTACAGACCACCCCATGTCGGTGAGGGTGTATTCGACGCGGGGTGGCAGCTCTTTGTAATAGTTGCGAATGACGAGGCCGTCGGCTTCGAGCCGCTTGAGGCGGTCGGAAAGGACGTTTGGGGACATGCCACCGCAGTTTTCGAGAATATCGTTGTAGCGGTGGAGGCCGGCCATGAGGTCCCGCAGGATGAGGAGGGTCCACCGGTCGCCGAGGATATCGAGGGTCTGCGCGATGAGGCAGGCGTGATTGTAGCCACGCCGTTGGGGCTCCACGCCGCGCTTTTGATGACCCATTCGAACCCTCCTTCGGCAGTGGTAAAGATTCTTGTTGTGGCTAGCGCTGGAACTATTGACTTGATAGCGCCTGGTGCTAGTATACGTATCGCAAGGACTACGAAAACGATAGCCGTTGCAATACTCAATCCGAGCGTATCGGCTCCCCCGGACGGAGTCAACAGGAAGGAAGGTCCATGATGGCCAACGCGACGTTGA
>JAFKFP010000391.1 GCA_017308185.1 bacterium
ACGCGCTGCGCCTCGCCGCCGGACAGCGTCGTCGCCTGCTGGCCGACCTTGAGGTAGTCGAGGCCGACGCGGTGCAGCAGCGCCAGCACGTCGCGCACCTTCGGCACCGCCTTGAAGAAGTCCAGCGCCTCCTCGACCGTCATGTCGAGCACGTCGGCAATGGACTTGCCCTTGAACAGCACCTCGAGCGTTTCGCGGTTGTAGCGCTTGCCCTTGCAGACATCGCAGGTGACGTAGACGTCGGGCAGGAAGTGCATCTCGATCTTGATGACGCCGTCGCCCTGGCAGGCTTCGCAGCGGCCGCCCTTGACGTTGAACGAGAAGCGGCCGGGCTCGTAGCCGCGCGCCTTGCTCTCGGGGAGGCCGGCGAACCATTCGCGGATCGGCGTGAACGCGCCGGTGTAGGTCGCGGGGTTGGAGCGCGGCGTGCGGCCGATCGGCGACTGGTCGATGTCGATCACCTTGTCGAGGTGCTCCAGCCCTTCGATGCGGTCGTGCGCGGCGGGCGCCTGCGCCGCGCCGTTGAGCTTGCGCGCAACCGCCTTGTAGAGCGTGTCGATCAGGAACGTGGACTTGCCGCCGCCGGACACGCCGGTGACACAGGTCAGCACGCCGAGCGGGATTTCGGCGGTGATGTTCTTCAGGTTGTTGCCGCGCGCGTTGACGACCTTGAGCGCGCGGCGCTGGCGCTCGCGCCGCGCCGGGATCGGCACCACCAGTTCGCCGGAGAGATACTTGCCGGTCCAGGAGTCCGGCGCGGCGATCAGGTCGTCCACGCCGCCTTCGGCGATCACGTGGCCGCCGTGGATGCCGGCGCCGGGGCCGATGTCGAGCACGTGGTCGGCGGTGCGGATCGCGTCCTCGTCGTGCTCGACCACGATCACGGTGTTGCCGAGGTCGCGCAGCCGCTTCAGTGTTTCGAGCAGGCGCGCGTTGTCGCGCTGGTGCAGGCCGATGCTCGGCTCGTCGAGCACGTAGAGCACGCCGGTCAGGCCCGAGCCGATCTGCGAGGCGAGCCGGATGCGCTGGCTCTCGCCGCCGGAGAGCGTGCCCGACGCGCGGGCGAGCGTTAGGTACTCCAGGCCGACATCGACCAGGAACCTCAGCCGGTCGCGGATTTCCTTCAGCACGCGGACGGCGATCTCGTTCTGCTTGGCGTTGAGCTGGGCGGGCAACGCCTCGAACCATTCTCCGGCGCGCTTCACCGACATCTCGGCGACGTTGCCGATGTGCAGGCCCGCGATCTTCACG
>JAFKFP010000376.1 GCA_017308185.1 bacterium
TTCGTCGCCGGCGCGCCCGTACTTGAGCGCGTTGTCGAGGAGGATGACGAGCACCTGCCGTATCCGCTGCCGGTCGGCTTCGACCCTTACGGGTGTGGCGTTGATGGAGAGACTGATGCCCTTTTGTGCTGCGACCGGCGCAAGGTCGCGAGTCACTTCGGTGGCGAGTTCGGCAAGGTCGAACTCGCCCGGCGCAAGCGCCAGCCGGCCTTCATCCGCGCGGGCGAGCATGAGCAGGTCTTCAATCAGCCGCGTGAGGTGTTCCGATTCGGCTGCGATCGCGTCCACCTGGTCGATGTTCTCGCCGATGGTCTCCTCGGGGTGCCGCTGCAACAGCTCGTTGTTAGCCCGGACCACTGCGATAGGTGTCCGTAGCTCGTGCGATGCATCGGAGACGAAACGCCGCTGAGTCTCGAACGAGCGACGGATCGGCACGAGCGATCGGCAGGCGAGCCAGAGGCCCCCACCTGTTGCCAGCACGAGCCCGGCGATGCCGCCGATGAGCATCACCAGCGAGAGCCGGTCGAGCTGTGTGTTTCGTGCTTCGAGCGAGCGGCCGATATGGATGACGTTCCCATCGGCATAGGGGTACGAAGCTATCCGGTAGGCGGTGTCCCCGCTGCCCACATCGTTCCAGGTGCCGCCGTTGTTTGTGACGCCGCTCGAAAGCTTCTCGAAGTCGACGTTCTTCAGGCTGACCTGCCGCGGGTTCGTCAGCAAATGCCCCTCGGTGTCCGTCACCACCACGAAGACATCGGTAGGCACGGCCGCAAATGCGGCATCGCGCAGGGCGCCGCTCAGCGGCGTCTCCGGCAACCCGCCGCGCGCCGGCCGGGGGTGCTCGACCACGTCTTCGTAGGTGTGTTCGATTGAGTCGTTGATCTCATGATCGAGGGAGCTTCGCAGGAAGAAGTACGCGCTCAACCCTATCGCCACGAGGATGAGCGCGAGGGAACCCGCGTACCAAGCCACCAGTTCGATGCGGACACGCCGGAACATCAACTCGCTCTCAGCGCGTAGCCAGCGCCCCGCACGGTGCGGATGAGCTTCGGTTCAAAGTCGCGATCGATCTTTACGCGCAGGTAGTGGATGTACGTGTCGACAACGTTCGAATCAGTGAGGAAGTCGTAGCTCCACACGCGGTCGAGCAGTTGCGACCGCGTGAGTACCTGCCCCGGGTGCTGCATTAACACCTCGAGCAGCGCGAACTCGCGCGTCGTGAGATCGATGGTGGCGCCTCCCCGGC
>JAFKFP010000377.1 GCA_017308185.1 bacterium
CGGGAAGAGCCGATTGAGCAGGTACGAATCCTCCGGGGTGGTGGCGATGTCCGCCACAATCGCGCCGAGGTAGGCGGGCATATCGCCGGTGTCCTCCATGGTCGCGCCTTCGGCTTTCAGAATGCTGATCAGCCGCCCGATAATCTGCTCCCAGTTCCTGAGGTACTGGTCGAAGCGCCTCGTCGAGGCCATCCGGAGGAGGTTGCGATGCAGCGGCGGCAGTGTGCCTAGGTCGATCTCGGCGACCGCATTCGCCATCGAATTCCATGCCACGATTTCGTGGCGCTCGTTCATGATGAGTGCGGGCCACGGCCCGTCGACTTCGTCCCAGACCGAGACGGGTGCACGTAACCGCTCCATTCGGCCCAGCAGTCCCTGGGGCGGCGCCGGGAAGCCCGCAGCCACTCGGAGTTCGGACGCGTCGAGCCGGTCCAGGCCGAGTGCCTCGGCGAGCTGGTCGATCGCCGATTCGTGGCGGGGCGTCCTGCGTCCCTGTTCGTACGCCGCGATCGCATCGGTCGAGAGCCCCGATGCTCGGGCCAATACCTCCTGCGTCAGGCCACGCTCTGCCCGGAAGCCGCGCAGTAGCTCCGCAAATCCGCTTCGTGCCATTCTGGCCGCCCCCCTGGCCAGGTCTGTGGCACTCGTTCCGCCCCGTGCGGTGAGCGTCCCCTGGCGACGGTTGACGCAGTCTACATCAATCGATTGAGATTGAATCGTGCGATCTTGGGCCCTATCGACACGCAACGGGCATCAGCCTAGAGTGCCTGCGGAGGCCGGCACATGAAGACGAGCATGTTCTATCTGCCAGGGGTGGGTACGCGCGAGGATGTTGAGAAGGGGATGGCCGGCCTCCGGCCCGAACTCTACCAGCGAATGCTTCGGGACCTGACTGCTGAAGCAAAGCTCGGCGACGAACTCGGCTATGACTCCATCTCGTTCACCGAGCACCACTTCCACGTCGAAGGCTTCGAACTCTCGAATAACCCCGTGCTGCTCGACCTCTACATCGCGATGCAGACGAAGAATATCCGCGTCGGTCAGCTGGGCATCGTCTTGCCGGCCCAGAACCCCATCCGCGTCGCTGAAGACATCGCCATGCTCGACCACATGTCGGGCGGCCGCGCGAACGCCGGGTTCGCCCGAGGCTACCAGCGCCGCTGGGTCGACACCATGGCGCAGCACCTTCACGGCATTCACGGCGCGACACCGGGCCAGCATGACGCGATCGACCAGG
>JAFKFP010000378.1 GCA_017308185.1 bacterium
GTCCTTGATGCTCAGGCGCCCCAGAAATATAGCGCCGCGAACGCCGATGAGGGCGATAGCGGCACCTACGCCGACCGCATGCTGATGGAAGGCGATCCCTTCTCGCTCATCGAAGGGATGACGATCGCTGCCCATGCGACGGGTGCTACGAGGGGCTTCGTCTACATCCGCTCGGAATACCCGGATGCCTACCGCACCATGTCGCGCGCCATCGAGACCGCGCGTGCTGCCGGCTACCTCGGCGATGACGTTGCCGGGTCAGGTCTCGTTTTCGATATCGAACTGCGTCTCGGCGCCGGTGCCTACATCTGCGGCGAAGAGACAGCCATGCTCGAAAGCATAGAAGGCCGCCGGGGCATCATCCGTTACCGGCCGCCCCTTCCAGCGGTGAAGGGACTCTTCGGTTGCCCCACCGTGGTCAACAACGTCGTCTCCCTGGCGACGACCGCGCCGATTATGCAGCACGGTGCTGCCGCCTACAGCGATCTCGGCACCGGCCGCTCGCGCGGGACCGCGGTCATCCAGCTAGCCGGAAACATCAAGAAGGGGGGACTTGTCGAAGTCCCGTTCGGCATCCCCATCCGCGAAGCGCTCTACGACTACGGCGGAGGCACGCGTTCAGGACGCCCCTTGCACGCTGTCCAGGTTGGCGGCCCGCTCGGCGCCTACTTCCCGGACGCGCTCCTGGACACGCCCATCGACTATGAAGCCGTCGCAGCGGCGGGAGGCATGCTCGGCCACGGGGGCATCGTCGCCTTCGATGACACCGTCGACATGGCCAAACAGGCGCGTTTCGCCATGGAGTTCTGCGCCATCGAAAGCTGCGGCAAGTGCACCCCCTGTCGCATCGGCTCCACGCGCGGCGTCGAAGTCATCGACCGCGTCGTCGCTGGTGACGATCGTGAGGCCAACATGCTGCTGCTCGACGAACTCCTCGAAGTGATGCGCGATACATCCCTGTGCGGCCTCGGCGGGCTGACGCCATTCCCCGTACAGAGCGCTCTCCAGCACTTTCCCGAGCACTTTCGGCGCGAACCCCGGCACACCACCCAGGCAGGAGGCTGACAGATGCCACCCATCAAAGAACTCGACTACGGGACGCCAGCCAGCAGGTCGGCCACGATGGTCACGCTAGAGATCGATGGCAAGGCTGTGACCGTGCCAGAAGGTACCTCCGTCATGCGTGCGGCTATGCAGGCCGGCAGCGACATCCCGAAGCTCTGCGCCACCGATA
>JAFKFP010000036.1 GCA_017308185.1 bacterium
GGCGGCAGCCATCGCGGCGGGCATCGTGGTGCTGCGAATCTTTAGTGCGCCGGAGGAAGCAAACGTTGCCTGGATCGCGCTGGTCGTGGGAATCCATCTGGTGGCATTCGTGGCGGTTTGGCACGGGCGGACGATCATCGTGCCCGGCGTGATTCTCACAGCCCTTGGCATTGCAGGGCTGGTGATGACGGCGACTTCCGCGGGTGAGTGGACGCCGTTCATCAGCGGGGTGCTTTCGGGCTTCACGCTGATCGTGTTCGGGGTCGGGTACGCCGGGCGGGAGTTGTGGATCACCGAGCCGGTCGAGGACGAGTAGCGAAGTGCGCGCGCTGATCATATGGCCCTCCCTATCACAGACCCGGCGTACACGGCGAGGATACCCACGACGACGCTGGCGGCCGCATAGCCGATGGCGCGGGCGAGGTCGTTGATCGTGATGAGGTTATACGTTTCCAGGCCGAACGTACTGAAGGTGCTGTACGCCCCGAGGAAGCCGGTTATGAGCAACAGCCGCGCTTCGCGGTTGAGGAGTTGGCGGTCTTCGGCGAGGGCGGTGAGGAGGCCGATGGCGAGGCAGGCGGTGACGTTAACGACGAGCGTGCCGAACGGGAACGTCGGTGTAGTGGCATCCTGCACCTTGCCAGCGACGAAGTATCGCAAGGGCGCGCCGGCCACGGCGCCAAGGATGATGTAGAGGTAGGCCACAGGCAGACCCCGCTTCGCAGATTGGCATGGAAGCAGGAGTCATCAGCGTCGGCCGTGGCCTCGGCGGTTGGGAAAGGCGGACCCCATCGCCCGGATGCGATCATAGACGCTTCGGCCTAGCGAACCAGAGCGGCTAGCGTCCCGTGCTGCCGTGGCCGCCCCCGCCGCGGGCAGTTGCGCCGAGCACCTCGGCTTCTTCGAACGTGACATCGGCGAGGCGGGTGATGACGAGCTGGGCTATGCGGTCGCCGTCGTGGATGGCGTGTTCGATATCCGGCGCGATGGCGTAGAGCGTGACCATGAGTTCGCCGCGATAGTCGGCGTCGAGCGTGCCGAAGGTGCAGAGGATTCCCTGCCGGGCGAGGCCGCTGCGGGGCCGAATCTGGGCATCGAGGCCTTCGGGGACGGCCATGGCGACACCGGTCGGGACGAGCACCGGCTGTTGACCTACCACAATCGGCGGCCCTTCGATGCAGGCGTAGAGGTCGTAGCCGCTGGCGGCGGCGCTGGCGCGAAACGGCATCTTCGCGCCGGGGCGCAGCAAGCGGACCTGCACCGGTTCGCTCATGCGATGGGGACCACGGGCAGGATGATATGGCTGGGATGGCTGGCATCGTGCAACACGGTGTTCGTCGCGGTCGCGTGTTCCGTGTCGGTGGCGATGTTTGCGCCGGTGTTCGTGTTTCGATCGAAGCGTGGGAAGTTCGAGCTGCTGATTTCGAGGCGGATACGGTGGCCGGGCAGGAAGACGTTGCAAGTGCCTGCAAGATCGATGGCGAGTTCGACGGCCTGGCCGGGGGTCAGGAGCCGTGGCGCATCGAACCCGGCATGGTATCGGGCCCGCAGGATGCCGTCGCAGAGGTTGAGCGCCGTTCCATCAGGCTGGACATCGACGAGTTTGGCCGTGAAGTCGGTATCGGGCGCGTCGCTCGCTGCCCAGAGCCGCACTTCGATGGGCCCGGTGACCTCGATGGGGCGGTCGAGCGGCGGCGTCGTGTAGCAAAGCACGTCGGAGCGGGCCTCGATCGCGGACTGATCGAACTGGCCGGGCGGGACGTCGAGCGGCATCGGAAAGAGCGAGCCGCCGCGGGTCGGGACGGGGTCGAGGGGGTCATACACGAATTGGTCGGGGTGTTCGGCGCCGGGGCGTTCGAGTGAGAGGCTGCCATCGCCGCCAGAGGTGACGGCGCCGCCGTTGCTGTGGAGGAAATAAGGCGTGAGCACGGCCTCCGAGGGTGGCCATCCGGTGTAGTCGCGCCAGCGATTTTCACCCATGGCGAAGACGTGGACGGGCGGTTCGGCGTCGATGCCGTTCGGCAGATCCTTCAGCCAGTGATCGAACCAACGCATGTGGAGATCTTCGAGGAGCACCTGTGCCGAACTGCCAAAGAGTGTGTGACCGGCCGTCGAGGTGACCTGGGCGCCGTGGAGCCAGGGGCCTACGATGAGTTTCTGGCCGTCGCGCGCGGTCGCGTTCGGGCCGCTGGTGCGCATGCCGGCGAAGTTTCGGAGGGTGCCGCGGATGAAGAGATCAAACCAGCCGCCAAGGTTGTAGGCCGGCGTATGGATCCTCGGGTGCGCGGCTTCGATGGTGATCGGCTCCCAGAAGGCGTCGCGCGTGGGATGTTCGAGCCACTCCTTGTAGAACGGCGCGACGACATCGTGGGCGAAGGTGGGTACGTCGCGTACGGGGAGGTGGCGAGTCATGGGCCAGTGGTCGCCACCGATAGCGGCAAGGCCGGCAAGCAGCGGCCCTCGTTCAACAGCGGAAAGGCTTGCTCGCGCGAGGTCGGGCATACCCAGCAGGATGGCGGACCATGTGAGGTTGAACGCGAGCTCGAAAGCGCCGCCCTGGTACGTCCAGCCATCGTAGAAATCAGAGCCGGTGAGGCTGGGGAAGATGGCCTGGAGATTCGGGGCCTGTGACGCGGCAGCGAGCCATTGGGTCGCACCGAGGTACGAGATGCCGTACATGCCCACGCGGCCATTGCTCCACGGCTGGCGCGCAGCCCACTCGACGGTATCGAAGCCGTCATCGAGTTCCTGGTGGAACGGCTTGAACTGGCCCTCTGATTCGAAGCGGCCGCGCACATCCTGGATAACGACGACGTAGCCTTCGCTTGCGGGGCGAATGGGCGCGAACCAGTTGTAGGCGAGACCGCCCATCGACTTGTTGTAGGGGGTGCGGCTAAGGAGGACGGGATAGCGGCCTTCGGGTTCGGGCCGGAACACGTCCGCACGAAGAGTCGTGCCATCGCGCATGGGAATTGCAACGTTGCGTTCGACGCGAATATCGAGCAGTGGCATTGGCCGCCTCGGCATAAGGATGTCTGAGGCAGACTAGCGGGTTGCACGGGTTGCCGGTAGGGGCGGCGCCGGCGCCGGGGCCAGCACACGAGGGTGGCGCGCCGGGCAGTTTGCACAACGGAGTAGGATGGGACAGAGCCACGCAAGGAGGCGGACATGGCATCGTTGGTATCGAAGGTTTTTGCGGTCGTCAGCTGGCCGTGGCGGACCCTGAACGGCGGGGCGCGCGATGCGAGAATCGCGGGCGCCCTTCGAGAGCGCAGGCAGGAACCCAACGCGATGAATCTGTGGGGCGAAGACATGTCGGAGGCTGAACGCGACCGGCTGGATGGCCGGCGGCCATAATTGTCACCAGCCCGCGCGACGAGCCGGCTTAGCGGAATACGTCGTGCTCCGTATCGCGGATGATCGACTGCATCGTCGCCGTGTCGTCCGGTTCCCAGGGCAGCCCGCGAACGACCGCGACGGGCACGCGGCTGATGTTGCCTTTCACAAGTTCCGCGGCGCCTGCGATTTCATCGGCTGTGCAGAGCGCCTGGACACGGAACTCGTGGCCATGCGGGTCTACCTGACCGATGTAACTGGTGACGGGCTGCATCCCGGCGATACCGATGGCGATATCGGTCTGGGCTTCCCGCCACGGGCGGCCAAACGTGTCGGATACGATGACGGCGACATCCACGCCCCTCGCCTTGAGCGCCCGCCTGATGATCGCGGCGCTCGCATCGGGATCGATTGGGAGGGTGAGGGCAATCCCTTCTCCGCCGGAGCTGGATTGATCGACGCCACTATTGGCGCAGATGAAGCCGTGGCGCGTTTCGGTGATGAGGACCGGGCCAACCTGGCGCACCACGCGGCGCGACTCCCGCAGGACGAGCTCGACAATGGCCGGGTCCTTCTCCCATTTCTCGGCGTACTGGCGCGCGAATGGCGAGACCTCGAGTTCAGCGAGGCGTACCTGGCGGCCTTCCGCTTTCGACACGATCTTCGAGGTGACAACGACGATGTCGCCATCCTCGAGCGGCGACCCAGCGGCCGTGGCGGAATCGGCGATGAGGGCGCCGAGATCCATACCGCTGGCAATTTCCGGAAGGCCCGGGATACCAAAGATGCTGAGGCCGGCCATGTGTCCTCCTGGAGCTGTGACGTTGTTTTGAACGGCCGCGATAGTGCTAGAGGCCGACGATCTTGATGCTGGTGTGTGTCTTGTACTTGCGGTTCAGGTTGATGAGGAGCGAGGTGAGCATTTCGACATAGCGGCTCTGCGAGAGGCCGCCGGCGTCCACGCCGCGCACGCCGTCGATCTGATTCGCGAGGCCGATGATCGTGGCTTTGGCCTCCGCATCGCGGCCGCACACGAGGACATCGCACTCGACCGGGTGTGGGAGATCCATCAGCTTCTCGGCGCTCATGTTCTGGAAGGCGGAGACCACGGTCGACTCGGGGAGCTGGGCTGCGGCTTCCTGGGCCGCGCTCTTGCCCGGCACGTTAATCGCCACGGCGCCGATGCCCTTTTCAAATTCGAGGGGCGCCACGACGTTACAGACGATCTTGCCTGCGAGCTGCGACCGGAGCGCCTCGAGCGTCGGTTGCTGGCCACTATAGGGAAACGTCAGGAACACCACATCGGCGTCGCCGACGACTTCGCTGTTTTCGCCACCGGTCGCATCCGCGGCGGGCACGGCCTCGCGGACCTTCGCTGCGCCTTCCTCGCCACGCTCGTGAGAGCGAGAACCGATGGCGACGGCGTGACCGGCGTGGGCGAGGCGAATGGCGAGGCCGAGGCCCTCGGGCCCGGTCCCTCCGACGAAGGCAAGTTTCATTCGAGCGTCATCCTTCCGTGCGCTGGTGGGCAGGCGCTCGTGGGAGTATCGCAGGTGCGGGAACGAGGGAACAGGACGGGGGCCGCGAAACGCCGACGCGGAGACATATGAAGGCGGGCTTACACAGAAAGGGGACAGGTGGCGGAACCAGTCTGCTATACTGGGCTGTGACAACGCGGGCCTGGGCCCCGCGGAATCGGAGTTTCGCCTTTTGTATTCACGATGGCTTCGGAATAGCTTCATCTATTTGCTCATCCTCGTAGCAGTGATCGCGATTGTCTTCGCGTTCTTTTCCGGGGGGAGCAGCCACGAAAAAATCACCTATGGCCAGGTCATCCAGGATGCAAAGGCNNNNCAAGCCGGTGGTCAAGGACTCGCGCCTTGGCAGCAACAGCGACATCGAACAGCTGTTGACGGATCAGGGCGTGCAACTTTCGCGGGCCAACGCGAGCAGCGGCGCGCCGGCAGTCAACCTCGAATACAAGAGCAGCGGCGGCTGGCCGTGGCTCGGATTCCTTATCAACATCCTGCCGTTCCTGCTCTTCGGCGGATTCCTGCTCCTGATCATGCGGCAGGCGCAGGGTTCGAATTCGCAGGCGATGAGTTTTGGGAAGAGCCGGGCGCGGTTGTTCACGGGCAGCAAGGTCACAGTCACCTTCAGCGACGTCGCCGGCGTGGACGAGGCGAAAGAAGAACTCGCGGAGGTCGTCGAGTTCCTGAAGTATCCGGAGAAATTCGCCGCGCTCGGCGCTCGCATCCCCAAGGGTGTGTTGCTGGTTGGCCCTCCAGGAACCGGTAAGACGTTGCTCTCGCGTGCCGTAGCGGGCGAGGCAGGCGTGCCGTTCTTCAGCATCTCGGGTTCGGAATTCGTGGAGATGTTCGTGGGCGTGGGCGCAAGCCGCGTGCGCGATCTGTTCGACCAGGCGAAGAAGAACTCGCCGTGCATCGTGTTCGTGGACGAAATCGACGCAGTCGGCCGCCAGCGTGGCGCCGGGCTCGGCGGCAGTCATGACGAACGTGAGCAGACACTCAACCAGATCCTCG
Organism: bacterium; assembly: GCA_017308185.1. Lineage (GTDB taxonomy): Bacteria > Chloroflexota > Dehalococcoidia > Tepidiformales > Tepidiformaceae > JAFKFP01. Next base: position 5,880 of record JAFKFP010000036.1, read on the forward strand.
TTGAGATGGACGGGTTCGATACTGGCACGAACGTAATCGTGATTGCCGCGACGAACCGGCCCGACATCCTCGACCCCGCGCTCCTGCGGCCCGGCCGCTTCGACCGCAAGGTCATCCTCGACGCTCCCGACGTGAAGGGTCGCGAGGCCATTCTCATGGTCCACTCGAAGGGCAAGCCTATTGCCGACGATGTTGAACTGTCGACGCTCGCGAAATCGACGCCCGGGTTCAGCGGCGCCGACCTCGCGAACCTGGTGAACGAGGCAGCGATCCTCGCCGCCCGCCGTAACAAGAAGATCATCACGATGAGCGAGTTCGAAGAGGCGGTTGACCGTGTTATCGCCGGGCCGGAGCGCAAGAGCCGCGTGATGACCCCTCACGAAAAACGCGTGACGGCCTACCACGAAGGTGGCCACACGGTTGTCGGCCACTTCATGAAGCACCACGACCCGCCTCACAAGGTAACCATCGTCTCGCGCGGTATGGCTGGCGGTTACACCCGCTTCCTCCCGGATGAGGAATCACACTACCGCACGGGCAGCATGTTCCGAGACCAGTTGTGTGCGGCGCTCGGCGGCCACGCGGCCGAGGAACTGATCTTCGGCGAAGCATCGACAGGCCCCTCGAACGACATCGAACAGGTCACGCGTATCGCGCGGGCAATGGTCACGCGTTGGGGCATGAGCGAGCGCCTTGGACCACGGACGTTCGGTAAGAGCGACGAGATGGTGTTCCTCGGGCGCGAGATTTCGGAGACTCGCAACTACAGCGAGAAGATCGCTGAAGAGATCGACGACGAAGTGCGCCGGCTGATCGAAGAGGCCCAGGAACGAGCGCGGCACATCCTGCGTGAACATCGTGACCTGCTCGACAAGCTGGCGACGGTGCTACTTGATGTCGAGACACTCGAGGGCGACGAACTGACACGGCTGCTCAACAGTGACCCGAACGAGCCTTGGCCGCCGCCAGGCTACGAGCGGAAAGAGCCGGCGCCGCCGCCGCCACCAGCACAAGAAGCACCGCGCCGGCCGTTGTTCGAGCCAAAGCCAGCATCGGGTTTAGCGTGGGAGGGCGGCAACCAGACGCGGGCCGACGGCGGTGGCGGAGGGAACTAGCCCTACAGCAATTTAGGGAAGATTGACCAAGAGTGGCTTTCTTCCCTAGACTGAATGTGTCCCTTGTACCTTTTTGGAGTAAAGACATGGAAGCGATAGTACGCGCCGACGGGCGACAAATGCGCCTCGTTGAGGGGCAGGAATTCGAGATGAACAGCGTCGCCGGGGAGCCCGGAGATACAGTCACCTTCGAAGTCCTGATGCTGCTCGACGGGGACGATGTGACCGTTGGGACGCCGGTTGTCCAGGGTGCGGCCCTTGAGGCGCGCATCGCACAGCACGGGCGCGGTCCGAAGTTGCGCTTCATGAAGTACAAGAGCAAGGTGCGCTACCGGCGCATCCTCGGTCATCATCAGCCGGTCACCCGCCTGGTGGTAGAATCGATCACGAGGGGTTAGTGCAATGGCACACAAGAAAGGCGTCAGCAGTTCGAAGAACGGCCGCGACAGCAATAGTCAGCGGCTCGGTGTCAAGCACTTTGATGGCGAAGTTGTGAAGCCCGGCTCCATTATCATCCGGCAGCACGGGACGCGTTTCCATCCAGGGACGAACGTGGGGCTCGGCCGCGACTACACCATCTACTCACTCGTCGATGGGCACGTGAAATTCGAGCCCTTTGCCAAGGGGCGGCGCAAAAAGGTCAGCGTCTATGCCGAGGCGGCTGGCTGAGGAAAGGTCTAATCCAGTGAAGGCGAACATCCATCCGAACTACGTCGAAGCGACGATCCACTGCTCCTGCGGCAACGAGGTTCAGACGCGGTCAACGAAGCCGGCGATCCATCTGGACGTCTGCAGTGCGTGTCACCCATTCTTCACGGGTGAGCAGCGTATCGTGGACACTGCGGGACGCGTTGAGCGGTTCAACCGGCGCTACGCGCGCAGCAAGTAACACAGGCCCGGGCAGCCGGCACACTCAGAACGAACAATGGAAGGGCGTCCGCGTGGCGCCCTTCCGTTCATCTACCGGCTCACGTGAGGAGCGATGACGGAAGCACCGAACAACCCCGCGAATGTCTATTACGGCGGCCAGGCCGTCATCGAAGGTGTGATGATCCGCGGACCGGAACACATGGCCGTAGCCGTCCGCAATCCGAAGGGCGAGATCATCCAGCACTCGGAGCGGCTGGCCGGCATCTATACCGGGAAGGCGCGCCGCATCCCGCTGTTGCGTGGGGTGATCGTGCTCTGGGAGACGATGGCGCTCGGCATGCGCGCTTTGAGCTACTCCTCTCGCATCGCGTTCGATGAGGAAGACGACAAGGGTGAGCCTGTCGCGTTCCCGGAGAAGGTCTTCTGGGGGACGATGGTCATCGCGCTGGCGTTCGTAGTCGGGATCTTCTTCGCGGGGCCAATTTTGCTGGCGAATCTGCTCGAACACGTGGGGGCGAACCGGCTCGTCATCGTGGGAGTCGAGGGGATTGTCCGGCTGGTGCTGTTCGTGGGCTACATCGCAGCCATCGGGTTCATCCCGGATGTGCGGCGCGTATTCGAGTACCACGGCGCCGAGCACATGACGATCCACGCCTACGAAGCCCAGAAGCCGCTGACCGTCGCCAACGTGCGGCCCTATCCGAAGGAACACACGCGCTGCGGGACGAGCTTCCTCTTGATCGTCGTCATCGTGGCGCTCATCACATTCTTCGTATTCGACGTGCTGGTCGATCGTGGGCTCGTGATCCGGGTGGCATCGCGGATTGTCTTCATCCCGCTGGTTGCGGGCGTGAGTTACGAGATTCTGCGGATCGGCGCGCGCTGGGGCGGAAACGTGTTCGTGAAGGCGATGTTTGTGCCGAACATCGCACTCCAGGCGCTGACGACCAAAAAGCCCGACGACAGCCAGATCGAAGTTGCGATAGCCTCCTTCGAAGCGGTCCTCGAAGCTTCGGGGATGGTCGCGGCGGAGGGGCGGACCAGCGCGATGCAAGCCGGCGGCGCGCCGGCGGTTTGAGGATTCAGGAATTGCCAGGCTGGTAGCGGCGGTTGGCCAGGAGAGCCTGTACGATGCGGCCCACCGGGCCGTGGACGTCATGGACGCTGCTTTCGACGAGCCCGATACCGTGTGGTTGGCCGGCGCTCTGGCTATCGAGGCAGATCCATTCGCCCACTGGCATACGGTGCAGATAGATGGTGATGTCGGCGTTGATGAAGCCGATGCCATCACCCGCTCGAATGTGCCCGAGGGCGTTGCCGAAATCTGATGTCGCGGCCATGCGCACGAGGGCGCTGGTGTCCTCACCTGCAACGAATGGGACCGGGATTCGGATCCACGCCGTGCCGTGGCCGGCCGTTGCAAGCCCGCCACCGATGCGGCGCACCTCGATAGTGGTGTGGAAGCCCGTTCCACCCGGCATGGACGACACCGCGGCCGGAGAGCCTTCGGTCAGCATGGTCGAGAGGCCAGTCGTCGGTATGCCGTTGGGGCCTGGCAGCGATGGCGGGCCGGGGAGATGCGCGTCGGGAAGTTCGACCTCAGACTCGCGCAGCAGGAGCGCCGATGCCCGGCTGACTTCCGTGTCGTCGGCGAACAGCGATGCCTGGATTACCGCGATGCGGCGGCCTTCGCGCACGAACTGCGTGGTGACGTGCAGCGGCGCTGTCGGCACCGGCCGAAAGAGGTCGATGGTCATTCGGGCGATGTGAAGGGCAGGGTCGGGATTAACCTGTTCGATGGCGCGCGCGAGCAGGCCCGCGGGCGGCCCGCCGTGCAAGACATGCGGGCCCCACGGGCTGCGTGCAAGGTCAGTCGGGATGAAGCGGTCTCCATCGGGAATGAAGATCGCCCCTTCCACCCGGCTCAAGCCTCTTCGATGGTGATGGACTTCATGCTTACTGGATCGTGCGGACGGTCCTGAGCGCCGGTAGGGGCCGTAGCGATCGCATCCAGCACGTCCTCACCCGATGTCAGCTTGCCGAAAATGGTGTAGTTCGGCGGGAGCGGGTAGTCGGCGTGCATGATGAAGAACTGGCTGCCGTTGGTGTTCGGCCCCGCGTTCGCCATCGCGAGGGTGCCACGCAGGTAGCCTCGCTTCACCGGCTCATCCTTGAACTTGTACCCCGGCCCTCCGCGGCCGGTGCCGGTGGGGTCGCCGCCCTGGATCATGAAGCCCTGGATGACGCGGTGGAAGATGACATCTTCGTAGTAGCCATCGCGGGCGAGGAAGACGAAGTTGTTGACGGTATTCGGCGCGTCATCGGCGAAAAGCTCGGCCGTCAGGGTGCCAGCGGTCGTTTCGATGGTCGCGGTGTAGGACTTCGCCGGGTCAATGACGCGGTCCGGCGCTTGTTTATATTCCTTCATTGATGCCTCCGGATGGGGTACATCCAGCGTATCGCACAGGGCGGTTTTACACTCGCTGCTCGCGCACACCCTGGGGGATCATGGATTCGTTGACGCTGCCGAGCCACTCAACGAGCCACGACTCTTCGGCACGGCGAGGGAGCGCTCGAAGGATATCCCGCGTATGCGTGGGGTCGTGGACCGCGATGCCCCAGAGCAGGCCGCCAAAGCGTACCTTCGAAGGCGGCAGGTTGAGTGCCTTGCGGTCGCCTCCGTAATCGATGATGCGATCAAGATCTTCATCCGTGAACGATTCGATGACGCGTACCATCGATGCGCGATGGCGGGCGGCCTCGGCGAGTAACTGATCGACGGTAGCCGATTCGCGCGCACGCACAGCTGCTTCATTCCAGTCATCAATATCGAACGGGCTGCCGGGCGGCGTTTCCGGAGGCGGGGCCTGTTGCCCAACGATCGGGGCGAAGCCCGCTGCGATGAGGGAATCGATGGTACAGAGGTGGGCGATGTAATCGCGCACGCTCCAGTGGGAGCCAGGAATGGGCGTGGCAAGCTCGGCCGGCGTGAGATCGCGGCAGAAATGCTCGAACTGGGTGCGGTGCCTCGCGAGTTCGTCGATGACGAGTTGCGTTCGAGGGTTCATGTACGCCTCCTGCTGCGGAACTCTACTCGATCTCGCGGAGGGAGGCAGGTGCAATGCATTCCACCAACAGCCGGCGCCTGCTACGATCCGAGTCAGCGTCAAGAGGGCCGAGGGTCTCCACCCGGACGCCCGGCAACCTGGTTAGGCCTCCAAGGTGCCAAGAAGACGCGGCCAGCGGCGCGGCGCCGCCGGCAACAAAAGGCGGGCCAGCCGAGCCCGCCCCTCGCGATTGCGAGGGGTTTTTCGTTGCCCGCCCAACGTGCTTCCCGTCAAGCGCCACGGGACTATCGCGATGGAGAGATTGGCTGACCTATGACCGAACGACGACTGCTCACTTCCGAGTCCGTGACGGAAGGCCATCCGGACAAGATTTGCGACCAGGTTTCTGACACCGTGCTCGATACCATCATCGCGCAGGACCCGGCCGCACGGGTTGCGTGCGAGACGGCCATCACGAACGGGCTGGTGCTGGTCACCGGCGAGATCACGACGAATGCCTACGTGGATATCCCGGGCATCGTCAGGAACACGATCCGGAGCATCGGTTACACCTCATCCGAGATCGGGTTCGATGCAGACACCTGCGGGGTCATCACCTCGATCAACGAACAGTCGCCGGACATCAAAGAGGCTGTGGACCACTCGTTCGAATCACGGAGAGGGACGCGCGACTCGATAGATCTCGAGACGGGCGCGGGCGACCAGGGCATGATGATCGGGTTTGCCTGCACGGAGACACCGGAGCTCATGCCACTGACGATTTCGCTGGCGCACCGCCTGACCCGGCGGCTGGCCGAGGCGCGGAAGAGCGGTGAACTCGCGTGGCTTCGCCCCGACGGAAAGTCGCAGGTAACCATCGAATATGACGACGACTGGCAACCGGTGCGCGCAGCGGCGGTCGTCATTTCGACCCAACACGCACCGGATGTCGATTCAGAGACGATCTACACGAAGGTGCGGGAGCACATCATTGACCTCATTGTGGACGATGGCCTGATGGACGAGGCCACGCGCGTGTTCGTCAATCCATCTGGCCGCTTCGTAACTGGCGGGCCGAAGGGGGATGCGGGACTGACCGGCCGCAAGATCATCGTCGACAGCTATGGAGGCATCGCCCGGCACGGCGGCGGCGCGTTTAGTGGCAAAGACCCGACGAAGGTCGACCGTTCCGGAGCGTATGCGGCGCGCTGGGTAGCGAAGAACATCGTGGCGGCCGGGCTCGCGAGCCGCTGCGAATTCCTGCTCTCATATGCAATCGGCGTGGCGCAACCGACGTCAATCGGTGTGGAGACGTTCGGAACCGGGCGCGTGCCAGACACTGCAATCCTGGCCGCGGTGCGCAAGCATTTCGACCTGCGGCCGGGGGCGATCATTCGTGACCTCGACCTGCGCAGGCCGATCTACCGCGCTACGGCTTCCTACGGCCATTTCGGCCGCAGCGACCCCGATTTCACGTGGGAAGACACGGGCCGCGCCCGCGAACTGGCTCGCACGGCCGGGCTTCGCTGAGCCCGGCATGGATGCGATCGTATTGGTCGGCGGGCAGGGGACGCGGCTACGGCCACTAACGGACCGGCGCCATAAGAGCCTCGCCCCGCTGTGTAACCGGCCGGCGATAGAGTATCTGCTGGAATGGCTCGCGCGCTCTGGCTTTGGACGCGTCGTCTTCTCGCTCGGCGTGCATAACGAGGACCTGGCGGCGGCCTATCCCGCGGGCGAGCATTGCGGCATCGAGGTCGGGATCGTCCAGGAAAGCGAACGACTGGAATCCGGCGGTGCGATTCGCTACTTACGATGGCGCTGTACGAAGTCGATGACCCGTCGATGTTCGGCGTTGCGGTGACAGACGAGGCTGGCCTCATAACGCAGTTCGTGGAGAAGCCGGCGGCGGGGACGGCGCCGTCGCGCGCGGTCAACGCGGGTGTGTGGATCTTCGAGCCACAGCTGGTTGGGGAGATTCCGCCGGGGGCAGTGCGGGTAGAAGAGACGCTGTTCCCCTCGCTCGTCGAGGCCGGCCGCCGCGTACTCGGTTACCGCTTCGAAGGCCCCTGGGAGGACGTCGGTGCGCCCGAGCGATACCGGCGCCTCAATATGTTGCTGCTTGATCGCGGGGTGCCGGGAATCGATATGAAGGCAGTGATCAGTCACTCGGCTGACGTCGAGCAGAGTGTGGCCGGGGCGCGCTCGAGCGTGGCTGACGGTGCCGAGGTGAAGGGTTCTGTGCTGTGGGAGGGCGTCTCAGTCGGCCGTGGCGCACGTGTGGTTGACAGCGTCCTCGCAGATGGCGTGGTCGTTGGCGAGGGCGCCGCAGTCATCAGATCGTTTGTCGGGAGCGGGGCGTGGATTGCGCCGGGAGCGACGGTCTGCGAAGCATCGATAGCTGCCGAAACCCGCTATGATGGCGTTGATGAGCGATAATCCTGTCCACTTCGGCACCGATGGCTGGCGCGCCATCATCGGTGAGACTTTCACGTTCGACAATGTCCGCGCCTGCGCACAGGCGGCGGCCGAGCATTTCCACGACACGTACGGCACGGAGAAACATCTCGTCGTCGGGTATGACACGCGTTTTCTGTCTGATGAATTCGCGATGGCGGTGGCGCGCGTACTCGCGGGCAACGGGTTTCAGGTGCA
>JAFKFP010000037.1 GCA_017308185.1 bacterium
CACCCGCATCTCACCGCCGTTCCCCCGAGTACGCGTCCTTGACGCGGCGAATCCCCTGCGCGAAGGCGATCTCCAGCGCATCGAACTGGACTTCCTCCTGGGCCGCGTCCAATGGGCTGCCCGTATCCGACAGCTCTCCGCCCCCACGCTCATAGAAGATGTCCAGGAGGCCGGGCCGTTTCGGCGCTGGCGTCATCGCCATCGTTTCAGCACGCACCGGGACGGGACGTGGCTCACGGACGAGATAGCCTTCCGGCTCTTTCCTTCTGTCGTGGGCGAGTTCTTCGAGTATTGGCTCGTACGCCCCGCGCTCCTCGGTATGCTGCGATGGCGTCACAGGCGCACCCGCGCCCTCATGCAAGACCCCGATTGACACGCATCCGTACCCCAGACGACGATCAATCCGTGTCTACCACCAACGAACTAGCCAGCCGCCAGGTCGAGAGCCACGGTCACCGGCTCACTGAACCGCGGCGGGCGGTACTCGATGCCATCGTCGTCGCTGGCGGCGCCTTTACTGTCGAGGAACTCTGCGCGGCCGTCCCAGCCGTTGGGCGCGCAACCGTCTTCCGCACGGTCAAGCTTCTCCAGGAGAGCGGCGTCATCTGTCGTCTGTCACTGGATGACGGCAGCGTCCGCTACCAGCTCTCGCACGGCGGCCACCACCACCATCTCATCTGCAACGCGTGCGGCGCTGTCGATGAGTTCCGCGACTCCGACCTTGACGCTCTCATCGACCGGAACGCCCGTGACCACGGTTTCGACGTTTCCAGCCACAGCATTGAACTCTATGGCCGGTGCAGGGACTGTGCCGCTACTGCGTTGCCGGGCGAAACAGCGTCCGTAGTCCGGGTTTGAACACGACTTTCCCGTCGATCACCACAATCTCGTTGTTCAAGTAGAGTTGCACTGCCCGACTAAGCACTCGTCCCTCCAACGATTGCCCCTTGCGGCGCACGTCTTCGAATGTGTCCGAACCGACGTCTATCTGGAAGACGTCCTGGAGGATGATCGGGCCCGCATCGAGTTCCTCTGTCACGAAGTGCGCCGTGCATCCTGAGACGCGCACACCGTCTTCCCACGCACGCCGGTATGGGTTCGCTCCCGGGAAGTAGGGAAGCAGCGAGGGATGAATATTGATGATGCGGCCCGCGTACGGACGCACAATCGTCGGTGTCAGGATCTGCATGTAACGCGCCAGCACAACGACGTCCGCGGTCGCGGCTCCCAGCGCGTCGAGCACCATCGCCTCGTGTGCCGCCTTGTCGTCGCTCGGGCAATGTACGAACGGCAAGCCCGCCCGTTCCGCCACCGGCCGCAATGTCTCGTGGTTCCCGATCACGGTTACCAGGTCGCCATTGAGGTCGCCGCCTCGCCGGTCCGCGATGAGCTGCTCCAGGCAATGCGCCTCGCGCGTCACCAGTACGGCCACCCGCTTCCGTTCTGCCGTCCCGTGGAGCGAAACGCGGATCTCCATCCCAATCCCGGCGCCGATCTCAAGGAGCCCGGGCACCAGCTCATCCAGCGATGCCGAGGCGTGTGTGATGTCTACGAGCATGTCCATCAAGAACTGGCCGCGCACCACGCGCTGCTCGATGTCCTCGATGTTCACCTCGCGCTCCGCGAGATATGTGCTAATACGGGCCACAACGCCCTTCTGGTCGCGCCCGAACACACTCACCACCGCCAAAACCTGCGCCATGGGCCAAACCAGCTTATGACGCCGCTCACGCCGTTATCCCACCGAGCGTATGCGACCTCTCCGACTCAGTCGACCGGGTACGCCCGATCCTGCCCGCCGTGCCGCCCACAACGCGGGATCCCGCGGATATCAATTGAGGCTATACTCATCTTGATATAGCCTGCGCGTAAAGGTGTGTTGACTTTATCATGACAATCCAGCACCTTACCGGTCGGTAATGCAAAAGGAGGCAACACCTTATGTCCCGAACGCGATGGAGACTGCTTGCAGCCGCTGTCAGTCTAATCGCCGTCCTCGTCCTTGCCGCCGCATGTAGCAGCAGCAGCGACAACAAGAAGACGACCACGCCCGCTGGCGGGTCGAGCTCAACGGCCCAGGCGAGCGCGTCGGCCTCGGGCTCGTCCACTGCCCAACAGGGCGGCTCGATCACCGTCCAGGCCCTCCAACCACAGTCCTTCGACCCGCACTACTCGGGTTTCTCGCAAGACATCAGCATCGAGCGCATGGTTTGGCGCGGCCTCTACCGCCTCGACAAGGACAACAAGCTCCAGCCCGAGATGGCCGCCTCCCAGCCTCAGGTTTCATCCGATAGCCTGACCTACACCGTGAAGCTCCAGTCTGGCCTCAAGTGGTCCGACGGCGCGCCTCTGACGGCTAAGGATTTCGTCGCCGGCATTGTCCGCACGTGCGCGCCCGCGACCGCCGGATACTATGTCAGCTTCGTCTACAACATCGTCGGCTGCCAGGATTTCGCGGAGAGCAAGGCAACTGGCGCTGATCTCCAGGCGCTGCAAGACAAGATCGGCGTGACAGCTCCCGACGACACGACCGTCGTCTTCAAGCTGCTCAAACCGCAGGCGACCTTCCAGACCCAGCTGGCAATGTGGTACACGTTCCCGGTCCCGACGCAGATCGTGAAGAACCCCGCGACGGACAAGTGGCCGGACCCGACCGCACTCGCCTTCAACGGCCCCTTCAAGATCACGGCATACACCGAAAAGAGCGGACTCACCCTCGAGAAGAACCCCAACTACAAGAGCTCCTCGAGCCACGCCGCTAACCTCGATAAGGTGACCGAGAAGTACATCGAAGATACGGAGCAGGCCGACAACGCCTTCCGCGCCGGCCAGCTCGATGAGGCCCTCGCGAACCTCCAGCAGCTTTCGGCCATCAAGAGCGACTCGGCCACCAAGGATGCGTACTTTGCACCGGACGTCGCAACCGCGACGCTCGGCCTGCAGATGAACCTCACCCATAAGCCCCTGGACAACGAAAAGGTGCGCATCGCGCTGTCGCAAGCGATCGATCGCGACCAGTTCAACCAGGTGGTGAACGGCGGGGCGTACTCTCCAACCACGTCGTGGCTGCCGGGTGACCTCGTGGGCATCAAGGCTGACGCGTTCAAGAGCCAGATCGGCTACAACCCTGACCAGGCCAAGAAGAACCTCGCCGATGCCGGCTATCCGGACGGCAAGGGCTTCCCGACGCTCACGCTCGAAATTCGCGACACGCCCACGAACAACGCCGGCGCGGCATTCATCCAGAATGCCTTCAAGACGGTGCTGGGCATCAACCTCAACATCAAGACCGTGGACTCGAAGACGCGCTCGGCCGACTACAGTGGCATGAAGTACGACTTCTTGATCGGTGGCTGGATCCAGGACTACCCGGACCCAGAAGACTGGATCGACGGCCAGTTCAACACGGGCGGCAGCCAGAACTTCACCGGCTGCAGCAACCCGCAGCTGGACGACCTCTTCAACAAGGCCAAGGTGAACCTCGATAACACCTCGCGCATCCAGCAGTACAAGCAGATCAACGAGATCATCTCGACCACCATCTGCGGCATCGCTTCGCTCTGGAACCAACCGCCGCAGAATTACCTCATCAGCCCGAAGATCACCGGCATGAAGGAGAACTCCACTGGCCAGGACGCGCTCGTCGCGGCCGACTGGAATGCCGAGAACTGGGCGCTCGCCAAGAAGTAACCGCGGCAGCGCAGTATCATGACGACACGGGAAGGGAGCTGCCTTCGGCAGCTCCCTCCCACAATCCTCCAACTGGAAAGCCAGGGGCCCCCGTTAATGGCCGCCTATGTTCTCCGCCGGCTGCTCGTGCTCATCCCCCTGCTCTGGGCAGTCGCCACCATCACCTTCTTCCTCATGCACGCCGTGCCTGGGGGTCCGTTCCAGGGCGATAAGGCGATGCCGCCCGACCTCCTCGCCCGCATGAACGACAAGTACGGGCTGAACGACAACATCGGCACGCAGTACATCAATTTCCTCGATAACACCATCCACGGCGACCTGGGCATTTCTTATGCCACGCAACAACCCGTCGTGAAGCGGATCAAGGACGGCTTCCCCGCTACCATGCAACTCGGCATCAGCGCCTTCATCTTCGCGATCGTTGTCGGCCTCGTGCTCGGTGTGCTTTCGGCGGTGAACCAGAATGGATTCTTCGACTACGTCGGCGTCTTTATAGCTACGATCGGCGCCGCGATACCGAGTTTCGTGGTCGCTCTGCTCCTGATCTTGCTGTTCTCGCTCAAGTTCCACTGGTTCAACGTGATCGGGTGGCAGTTTGGGGACTACAAATCCATGACGCTCCCCATCGTGGCGCTGGGGCTGTTGCCTGCGGCCTATATTGCGCGGATAACGCGGGCCTCCATGCTTGAGGTGTTGCGCCAGGACTACATCCGCACGGCGCAGGCCAAGGGCCTAAAGCCACTCCAGATCATCAACCGGCACGCTCTGCGGAACGCGCTCGTCCCCGTCCTCACAGTTGCCGGTCCCATCTTCGCAGGCTTGATCACCGGCTCGTTCATCATCGAATACACGTTCGCCATCAACGGCATCGGCACGGCCTTCGTCGATGCAGTGGAGTTGCGGGACTACGGGATGATCATGGGCACCGTGCTGCTCTACGCCTTCGCGATCGCGATATGCAACATGCTTGTCGACGTATCCTATGGCTTCGTCGACCCACGGATCAGGTATTGACGCATGGCGACTCAACCGGAAGTGCTCGCAGGAGATATCGCATTCGGGCCGCAAACGCGTCACCGCGGGCTCTGGAGCCAGGCATGGCAGCGGCTCCTCCACAATAAGCTCGCCCTCGCCGCAGGGATCCTCCTCGCAGCCATCGTGATCGTGGCTATCCTCACGTCCTTCTCAAACACCGTGGAGCGGTATGACCCGGCCGCGGTCGACTACTCTCACCGAAACGCCGGCCCCTCAACCTCCCATTTCTTCGGCACCGACAACCTCGGGCGTGACACCTGGTCACGGTCCTGGGAGGGCATGCGCGTCTCACTCAAGATCGGGCTGGGTACGCAGGTGGTCGTGCTGTTGATAGGCCTGAGCGTCGGAGCGGGAGCTGCACTGGGTGGCAGGTTTACAGATGGCCTGCTCATGCGGTTCACCGACCTCACCTATGCGTTCCCCGACTTGCTCGCCATCATTCTCCTGCGCGCGATCCTTTCTGGCCGCGACTGGCCACTCATCGGCACGGGCGACCCGCAGATCCCCGGCCTGAGCGGGATTGTGCTGCAAATGATCCTCGCCATCGCCCTCGTAAGCTGGGTGACGATTGCGCGGTTGGTGCGGGGGCAGATGCTTTCGCTCAAGGAAGCCGATTACGTGATGGCGGCACGTTCCATGGGCGCGTCCACGCGGCGCATTGTGTTTTCGCACATGCTTCCGAACACGCTTGGACCGGTCATCGTCGCCGTGACATTCGGTATTCCGCTGGCCATTTTCGCCGAGGCAGTCCTCGGTTTCATTGGATTCAGCCTCCAGCCACCCGCAGCCAGCCTCGGCACGCTGATCAACCAGGGGTACGCGTACTATCGCGTGAACGAATGGATGCTTCTCGTGCCGACGGTGGGCATCGCCATCCTGATGCTCTGCTTCACCTTCCTCGGCGATGGCCTCCGCGATGCACTGGACCCGCGCTCCCGCCGCTGACAGTGTTTGGCACGTACACACCTGCGCTGATACTATCAAGGGCGTTGTTCCGGGGGCTGTAGCTCAGTGGGAGAGCACTTGCCTGGCAGGCAAGGGGTCAGGGGTTCGACCCCCCTCAGCTCCACCAACATTCACCCACGGCCTTACATAAGAAGCCCGCAGCGCTTATGCTGCGGGCTTCGTTGCTTCAAAGTCGCGACAGGATATTCGTGGTAAAGATGATCCTCGACAACATATCTGCTCGGAGTACGATATCTATGTAACGCGCATCGATCGTCGATAGGGGCGTACGAGAGCCCCGGATGAGGAGTAACGACGATGACTGGTTTCCGCGCATTGATCATGCTGATCGCCATAGCCGCACTGTTCCTGACGTTCCTTCCCATGCTCGCGATCACCGGCCTTGGCGACCTGAATGCCTCGAACGGCTACGTACCGTCCCCGACCGCCGCACCGAGTGGCAGCCCTACAGCCGCCGCAAGTCCGGCCCAGGGCGGTAACGCCGTCACCATCTCCGCCCACTCGATCGCCTTCGATAAGACGTCCGTGACCGTCCCCGCTGGCCCCGTCTCAATCACTTTCGACAACGCCGACAAGGGCACCATGCACAACCTGCACGTCTTCGATGGCAACAGCAATTCTGGCAAGACTGAGGGCAAAACCAGCCTGAAGATCGGCCCGAACACGCAGACCCTCCACCTTAACTTGCAGAAAGGCACCTACTACTTCCAGTGCGATGTCCACCCGGACCGCATGAAGGGGACGATAACAGCGAAGTAGCGACGGCAGTGGTTTGCGCGTGCCACCGCCTTCCGGCGCCTGCGGACGAACCGTCTCGCAGGCGCTTTCGTATGTATCCCGTTTGGGAGCCGCTAATGCGCCGCGGCCCACTGCTTGGCGTGGTATGTGATGATGATGTCCGCGCCGGCGCGCCGGATGCTCGTGAGCGCTTCGTCGATCGCCCGGCCTTCATCGAGCCACCCGTTGCCCGCTGCGGCCATCAGCATGCTGTACTCGCCACTCACGTTGTACGCCGCCACGGGCACATCCACCGCGTCTCGCACCTGCCGTACGAGGTCGAGGTAGGGGAGGGCCGGTTTCACCATTACCATGTCGGCGCCCTCGTCGAGGTCGGTCATCACCTCATCCAGCGCCATCCTGCCATTCGCCGGGTCCATCTGGTACGCGCGCCGGTCTCCGAACGCCGGTGCGCTATCCGCCGCTTCCCGGAACGGACCATAGAACGCGCTGGAGAACTTGGCTGCATATGACAATACAGGCGTCTGGGCGAAGCCCGCTGAATCCAGCGCTCCGCGGATAGCGCCCACCCGGCCGTCCATCATGTCACTCGGAGCGATGATGTCGCAGCCAGCCTCGGCGAGACTCACAGAGGTTTCCGCCAGCAGCGGCAGCGTCGCGTCGTTGTCGACGGAGCCGTCTGGCCGCAACATCCCACAGTGACCGTGGCTTGTGTACTCGCACAGGCAGACATCGCCGATCACGACCAACTCCGGATTCGCATCCTTGAGCAGGAACTGAAGAGTGTTGGTATTGATGTATCGCTTCCCGCAGACTTCGCCTCTCGTACTCAGGGCATGAGTGGTCGAGATCTGCAGGAAGTTGCGCGCACCGCGCGGAGAATGGCTCATCCTGAATTTCCGACTCTGGAACAGATCAGTGATGCAATCGTCCGGCTAAGGAAGAGCGGCAATATCAATGTTCCGGCTCAATCCAGATGGGAGAGCCTTGTTCTCGACCACAAGACTCTGGCACGCCTCAAAGTCATTGGCGGTCTCTTGCGAGATGCCGAGAAGTGGAGCGCAGAAGGTATCTCCATTCCTCGAAATCTCCTGC
>JAFKFP010000382.1 GCA_017308185.1 bacterium
CGGCGCTCGGCATGCTGCGCGATGGAGAGGGCGAACGGCAGATCGTTGAGCGGGTGGCTCCGCAGGAGGTCGCCCCCGAGTCGGCGCTGGTGACGCTGGGGGTGCAGCCGACGCTGTTCTGAACGGCCGCCCGTCGCGTTCCCGCGGCCGCGGTTCGTCCCCCGAATCACATTCGAGCAGGCCGACAAGATCTTCATCTTCCGCGTCCCGGACCGCGACGACCGCGAGACCATCGCCCGCAACATCGCCGGCTTGACCGAGGGCAGGTCGAGCGCGCCGGTGAGCGCGGCGAGCGCATAGCCGCGGTCGGGGTCGGGCGTCGCGCGAAAATAGTCCGTCATCAGGCGCAGCTTGGCATTGCGGGACGGCGTCAGGACGAGGCGATCGAGCAGGGCGGCGAAAGCGCGCACTAGCTAGCGCCCCGATATCTGACTTTGGCCGGCCGCCGCGCGCCGTGATAGAATGCCTTTATCTGTAGGATTGAGCGACCACCCGGCGCCCACTCTTCAAACACCCTAAACCGCTGGGACGATATTTGACCTGGATTGATAGAAATGCTTGGATGCAGAGATGACATTTGATCAAAAACTGCCTTCTTTTTCTCTATCCATGTAAGATGACCAGATCTTTCTATAAGCGCTATTTCTATCCTGTATATTATTGTCGACTTTGATCCATTATTCTCAAACAGAACGAGAATGACTCTTTTTGCAGCAAATTCTCGGGGATCAATTCGGGGGGTGACAACCACTCGCGGTCCGGAGAGCAGCCATCGCGAAAGCTGAATCACGGCCAGGACGGTCGAAAGTACCGCACCCCAGATTCCAGCGATCGCGGAGGCATCCATCAGTCGCCCTCGTCCTCATAGCCGACCATGTGCAGCGGCCGGGCGCGGATGCCGGCGAGCTCGCACCAGCGCACCAGCGCCTCCTCGCGGCCGTGCGTGACCCAGACCTCGCGCGCGCCCGTCTCGCTGATCGTCCGGGTCAGTTCGTCCCAGTCGGCGTGATCGGAGATCACCAGCGGCAGCTCGACGCCGCGCTGTTTTGCGCGCTGGCGGATGCGCATCCAGCCGGATGCGAAGCAGGCGACCGGATCGGCGAAGCGCCGCGCCCAGCGGTCGGCGAAGGCCGATGGCGGCCCGACGATGATCTCGCCGGCGAAGGCCGCCTTGTTGTTCCCCTCCATCGTCGCCGGCTCCAGCCGGCCGAGATCGATGCCCCGTC
>JAFKFP010000383.1 GCA_017308185.1 bacterium
GGTCACCGCGGGGCGTACCACGTCTTCAGCGGCAGTGTGTCCCTGAGCGTCGTGAGCCGCTCGACCGTGCCCGTCGTGCTTTCGAAGCGCGCATCCTGAGCCACGCCCGCCGCACCATCACTGGCCCGGCACGAAGCGCTCGATCCACGCGTGCAGGGCGGCGTGGGTGGTGTCGAACGAAAGATCATCCCAGGGGATCGCATCCGGTGCGAACCAGCCAACCTCGGTCGTTTCATCGCCTGCTTCGGCCTGGCCGACTGCTTCAGCCACGTACACAATGACGACCACTCCGGGCTCGAGCCGCGTGTATACGTCGAGGAGTTCGAGGTTACGCACCTCGAGGCAGGCCTCCTCGCGTGTTTCCCGCACGCCGGCTTCCTCGGCTGTCTCGCCGAGGTCCATGAAACCGCCGGGAAACACCCACGTGCCGATCCGCGGCTCGATCGCCCTTCGTACCAAGAGCACGCTGCCATCGGCCCGCACGGGGAGCACACCGGCGACCGGCCGGGGATTGAGGTAATGCACAAAGCCGCACCCCACACAGACAAGCCGCCGGCGCGAGTCACCCTCCGGCACGGCGGTCGTCAGGCGGTCGCCGCAATGCATGCAGTAACGGCTGAACTGGTGTGGATGGCTGCTCACGTTCGCCCTCTCCAATCACGCCTGGAACGCGGGCGCCTTCTGTTTGCCCAGCGATTCCGGCCCTTCGACCCACGCTTCGCCGTCGGTCCATACTTCTTTCTTCCAAACGGGGACGCGCTTCTTGATCTCGTCGACCATCCAGTGGCAGGCCTCGAACGATGCCGCGCGGTGGGCAGAACTGACTACCACGAGGAGGCTCGTCTCACCGATTTCGAGCCGCCCGGTCCGATGCAGCACCGCGTACGCCTCGAGGCTGAACCGCGATGAAGCCTCCTCGCCGATGGCGCGCATCTCGCGCTCTGCCATCGCCGGGTACGCCTCGTACTCGAGATACTGCACATCCCGCCCCAGGTTGTTGTCGCGCACGACGCTCAGGAACACGTCGATAGCGCCTGCGGCCGGAGAAGCCACGGCTTCTACCGCTTCCTGCGCGAGCAGCACGTCCTCAGTCACGCGGACAAGCATTTAGCCTCCTGACACCGGCGGGATGAATGCGACCGTGTCGCCATCTGACACCGAATCGCTTTCGCTCACGTACTCTTCGTCGATCGCGTAGAGCAGCGTCGCGG
>JAFKFP010000038.1 GCA_017308185.1 bacterium
ACTCTGCCGCCTGGCCAATGACGATTGGCCCGGACCCTATAATCAGCACGCTCGCTGGCTTCAACCTGTGATCCTTCCTCCGGCTTGGGCCGGTGCGCCGCACGGCGCTATACATTCCGCTCGTTCTTTCTCCCGCTCGGATTCCGGTACCGTCACCGATGGGCAAGACGCCCAAACAACCGCCTCACCGGCCGCAGTGCGAAGATCAGCACAACGAGTGGGACCGCGATCCACATTCCCGCTGGCTTTATCACCAAGACCGCTTCGACCGCACCGCCGATGACACCAAGAAGGATGGGTGTCGAATAATGGCCCGTCGACGGCTTCGTACCCTGGAGGAGTAGCACCCCCACCAGGAAGATGAAAATGCCGGCGGCGATCAGCGCTGCAGCAAAGAGGCGGGCCAACTCGGTCCCCACATTGCCGGCTGCGACATCACTATTGGTGAACGTAGTCACCAACAAGATCAGTGCCAGCGTGATGGCGCCACTCGCAAGGCAGAACAGGACGTCAGGCACCGTGCCGCCGTTACGTACCCTGGGCGGCCGCACAGGAGCGTTATTCCTGCGGCTCATGCCTCCTTGCGTGCGACTCATACCGCTAGCCTCGAAAACATGCGTGTCCACGTTATAGCGGCAGCTCGAATGTCATGTTCGCGTTGCGAAGTGGGACCATCGCCCCAATCGCCGACAGGAAGCTTAGCGCAGGCTCGTTTCCCTCCGGCAGGCGCCCACGGATGCGCCGGTAGCCGTTTTCCCGCGCGAAGTCCACTAGCTCGTTGGCAATTGCGGTCGCAAGGCCGCGCCGCCGGTATTCCGGCGATACCCACACGCCGAGAATGCCCGTCTCTGGTTCGGTCGTGCTGAAGTCGAGCGCGCCAAACGCCACCGGGATGCTCCCATCGAGAGCCAGCACCATGGTCCCGCTCTCTCCCAGCCGCTTGATCCATTCGCGCGCGCGTTCGACATCGAAATCGCCGCGCAGCCCCACGTCCTCGCTCCCGAGGCCCCGCACTATGTTGGCAACCCCCTCCGCGTCAGCGACGGTCGCGACTCGTAGTTCGTGTGTCCTCATTGCACTCCCTCGTCTGCCAGCATCGCCCTGAATTCGTCGAAGATGCCAGTGTTGTCGAGTGGGCCAGGGCAGGCTTCAGAATGGTACTGGATCGTCATCAACGGCTCAGTCTTCATGGCGATCCCTTCGACGGTGTGGTCGTTCAGATTGATGTGACTCACGAACGCCGACGCATCGAGCCCGTCCGGGTCTACTGCGTACCCATGGTTCTGCGCGGTAATGGTTACGCGCCCGCTCCGGACATCCTTCACCGGGTGATTGCCGCCTCGATGGCCGAACGGGAGCTTGAATGTGCCCGCGCCAAGAGTGCGCGCGATCACCTGGTGCCCAAGGCAGATGCCGAGTAGCGGTTTGGCGCCCACCAGTTGCCGCGCCTCCTCAACCATTGCATCCAGTAGGCGCGGGTCGCCGGGGCCGGGCGATAGCACAATGCCGTCTGGCTCCATCGCCAGCAAATCCCTGGCACTCACGTCACATGGGAACACACGGACCGCGCAGCCCCGCGCCGCGAGCGAACGCATGATGTTTCGCTTGACGCCGCCATCCACAAGCGCGATCCGTTTCATACCGTCGGCGCCGTCGTCATTCCAGTCATACGCACGGTCCGTCGTGACGGTGGCCACCCAGTTCACGGAGTCGTAGTCCGGCAGCGACCGTAGCCGGGCAAGGGCCTCTTCTGGCGCCTCGTCTGTGGTAATCGTGCCCAGCATGACTCCGTGCTCGCGAATACGACGCGTCACGGCGCGCGTGTCCACGCCTTCTATCGCGACGACTCCGCGGGCTTCGAGATAGGCCGCCAGCGTGCGCGTGGATCGAAGGTGGCTCGCGAACTGCGCTGCCTCCCGTACGATCAGGCCCGCCGGCTGAATCATCGCCGATTCCTCGACGGTCTCATCGATGCCGTAGTTGCCAATCAGCGGATACGTGAGTGTTAGCAACTGGCCCGCGTACGAGGGGTCAGTAAGCATCTCCTGGTACCCCATCATCGAGGTGTTGAAAACAACCTCGCCGTCCGCATGGCCCTGCGCTCCAACCGAACGTCCATGGAAGATGCTTCCATCCGCCAGCACAAGCGTCGCGTCAGGCATGCACCTGCCCCCTTTCGAACACCAACGAGCCTCCTATCATCACCGCCCGGACCTCGCCAACCAACTCCTGGCCGGCGAGCGGCGTGTTCTTGCCCTTCGATTTCATGCGCGTTGCGTCAACCACCCATCGGGCCGATGGGTCGAGCAACACCAGGTCGCCTGCCACACCCCGATCGAGCGTGCCGATCCCGGGCAGCCTTTTCTCGAGGCCGAACGCCCGCGCCGGTCCCGCTGTCAGTGCGCGAAAGGCCGTCTCCATGCGCAGTTCGCCACGCTCGATGAGCAGGCCGAGCGTCCCCAGTGCCGTATCAAGTACCGAGATGCCCGGTGCCGCGTCGTCGAATTCGCACAACTTGTCTTCCACCGCGTGCGGCGCATGGTCGGTCGCAATCGCGTCGATGACGCCTGCTTCGAGCCCTGCGAGCAGCGCTCGCCGGTCGGTTTCGGTGCGTAGTGGTGGGTTGACTCGCGCGTTCGTATCGTACACCGGCACGCCGCCCGGCCCCGCCACAGCGTCTTCGGTCAGATACAGGTGGCTCGGGGTAACTTCACACGTGACCGCGAGCCCGCGTGCCTTCGCCTCCGCCACCAACTCGACGCCGCGGGCGGTGCTGATGTGCGCCACATGGAGCCGCCCGCCTGTCGTCTCGCAGAGCGCGATATCTCGCGCGATGGCCGCAACTTCGGCAGCGGCCGGTTGGCCAGGCAGCCCGAGCCGCTCACTCACGCGCCCCTCGTTCATCGAGCCGTTCGCATCGAGGACCGGGTCATCCGAGTGTTCCGAAATTGGCAACCCGAGTGCCCCCGCGAGCTCCAGCGCATGCCGCATCAGCCGGCCGTCAGCAACCGCGTTTCCGTCATCGCTGAACGCGACACATCCCGCTGCGGCCAACTCCGAGAGTTCAGCAAGTGACTTTCCCGCGCGCCCGCGGGTCACGCATCCGATCGGCAGCACGCGTACATGCGCGTCGCGCGCGATGCGCTTCAGTAACGCTTCCACGACCGGGCCCGAGTCCGGGGCCGGTTCTGTATTGGGCATCGCACAGATGGTGGTGAATCCGCCTTCGAGTGCGGCCAGTGTTTCGGTCGCGATGGTGCCCTTTTGCTCGAAGCCGGGCTCACGGAGATGCGCGTGCAGGTCGATGAAGCCCGGCGCGACGATGCATCCCGTGGCGCCAATCACCCGCACATCGTCGGCCTGCACATCGAGCCCGACGGCCGCCACAACTCCATCCGCCACGAGCACGTCAAGCGCACGCTCCGAGAGCCCATCACCCGGGTCGTACACGCGTGCGCCGCGGAACAACACACGTTCGCTCATGAGTATCGCCCCGCGACGAGCAGGTACAGGATGGCCATCCGTACCGCGACGCCGTTCGCCACCTGCTCTTCAATCACCGAGCGCAGGCCGTGTGCCACATCAGGTGCGATCTCAACCCCTTCGTTCATCGGCCCGGGATGCATGACGAGTGCGTCTGGCGCCGCGCGCTCCAACCGCCGTGTCGTGACCTGGTATCCGTTGATGTACTCCCGAAGCGAGGGGATGAGGCCGCGTTCCTGGCGCTCCTTCTGCATGCGAAGTGCCATCACCACGTCGGCGCCTTGGATTGCGGCATCGAAATCGGTGGTTACCTCGCACCTGCCCTCTTCGAAGTCGCCGCCGCCAATAGTCCGCGGCAGCAGCGTCGCGGGCCCGCACAACACGACCTGCGCGCCCAACGCGACCAGGCTCCAGAGGTTCGAACGCGCGACACGGCTGTGCAGCACATCGCCCACAATCACGATCTTTCGCCCCGCAATGTCGCCGAACCGTCGGCGCATCGTGAACAGGTCGAGGAGCGCCTGGGTTGGGTGCGCGTGCGTACCATCGCCCCCGTTGATAACGCCAGCGGCCGTGTGACGCGCTGCAAGGCAGGCCGCGCCCGACCGGTGATGGCGCAGCACCAGCGCATCGGCGCCAATCGCTTCGAGTGTCCTCACCGTGTCCACGAGCGACTCACCCTTGCCGACACTGCTGCCGGACGCGGTGATGTTTACCACGTCGGCGCCAAGCGCTTTGCCGGCCACCTCAAAGCTCGCGCGGGTGCGCGTGCTCTGTTCGTAGAACAGGGTCACGATGGTGCGGCCCCGCAACGTGGCCACCTTCCGTTCGCGCCGCGAGCGCACCCCGGCCATGACGTCGGCGTTCTGCATAATCAACATAATCTCGTCGCGGGTCAGGACATCGGTGTCCAGCAGGTCCTTCTTTTGCCAGCCCTGCAGCGAAAGGTCAGCCGAGCTCATCTCAACCGAATCAAGCATGAGCCGCCTCCTCTCCCGACACGTACACCCCGTCCTCGCCGTCCGTCTCCAGCAGCCGCACATCGACGGATTGCACAAGGGCGGTCGGGATATTCTTACCCACGAAATCGGGACGAATCGGTAATTCGCGGTGCCCCCGGTCTATCAGCACGGCCAGTCGCACCCGCGCGGGCCGTCCGAAGTCCAGGAGTGCATCCAGCGCCGCCCTCACGCTGCGGCCAGTGAATAGCACGTCATCGACGAGCACGACGGTCGCGCCATCGATGTCGGGCATCTGGCTCGGCCTGAGCGATATGGGAGTGCTCCGCCGTGTCACGTCGTCGCGGTAGAGTCCGATATCAAGGCTGCCGGTGGGCACATCCATCGATTCGAACCGTGCAATCTCCGCTTCGAGCCGTGCCGCCAGCGGATAACCGCGGGCGAGCATCCCCGCCAGCACAAGGCCCTCGGCACCACGGTTGTTCTCTACGATTTCGTGGGCGAGTCGGCGGATCATCCGCCCGATCTCGTCTGGCCCCAGGTGTAGCGTTTCGGTCAAGAAAAACGCCTCCCCGGCAATGCAGGGCAGGCGCTAAGAGTGTTCATCCAGTGGCCGGTCATTCCGGCGCCTCCTCCCTTGCCAGCCTCTCGGGACTGCCTTAAAGGGCTCATGAAAAACGTACGCCATTCGCGCCGCATGCTCAATGCCCCCGGCGGGGCCGCTATCGCACGGCGGCGCAGAACCTGTGCCCGGGCGTGTAGCATGTCGTGCACAGGTATGCCGACATCTGAGCTGATCACGCGCCTCGTCGTCGCCGTGGCACTCGCGGGGGCCCTGGGCCTCGAGCGCGAGGTACGCCAGAAGCACGCCGGCCTGCGGACACACGCGCTGGTCGGGCTCGGCGCCGCACTCATCGTTGAGGTGGGCGCCTACGGGTTCTCCGATGTACTTGTCGCTGGCAAGGTGGTCGTCGATCCGTCGCGTGTCGCGGCGCAGGTAGTCTCGGGCATCGGCTTCATCGGGGCAGGCCTCATCTTCGTGCGGCAGGAATACGTCCGCGGACTAACCACCGCCGCAAGCATCTGGCTTACCGCGGCGGTAGGCCTAGCGGCCGGGGCCGGGTTATGGGAGATCGCCCTGGCCGCGACCATTCTTGGACTTGCGGTCGTGGAGGGATTGGAGCTGTTTGAACGCCTCTTCCTTCATGACGACGGGCCTCCCGCCACACTTCGCGTAATATTCGTCGATGGCGACCCAACCGCGTTTGACAGCATCGTGGCCGTTTGCGGCGCCGGGAATGCCGGCATCGGCGACGTTCGGCTCCACCGTCGCGATGGGGACCCCCCGACTGTAGCCGCGCGCATCCAGGTTCGCGGGCTCGACCGTAGCGCAGCGCTGGCCAACCGCTTGCTTGCCGTCTCAGGGGTCGTCGAGGTCGCCATCGAGGGCGGTGAGTCCAGCCGCGCGTGAGCGACTGCCCCGCGCTGCATCCAGCGTGCCGCCTGTTAGAATGGATACTCATGATTTCGAGCGCTCTGTCCATTCGCTTTGCACACGTGCCCGGGAAACGCGCGCGGCGCCGCCTCGCACTTCGACGGCCCCGCGGCGGGTAGCCGGCGGGGCCAGCTCACGGCCGGCACGGCCAACCCTTTCAAGCCCAGTTGCAACGAAAGCGAGGCAGCGATCGTGATCGACCGCTACGAACCACACGAAATTGAGCCCAAATGGCAGGCCCGCTGGGAGGCGGATGACATCTTCCACGCGGACGACGATGACCCCCGCCCGAAGTGGTACGCCCTCACCATGTTCCCGTACCCCTCCGGAGACCTGCACACAGGCCATTGGTATGCCATGGCCCCCAGCGATGCGGCCGCTCGCTACCGCCGCATGCTCGGCCACAACGTCATGTTCCCGATGGGCTTCGATGCCTTCGGGTTGCCCGCCGAAAACGCTGCCATCAAGCGCGGCATCGATCCCGCCGAATGGACTGCATCAAATATCGACCGCATGCGGGGGCAGTTGCGCATGATGGGCGCGAGCTTCGACTGGGACCGCGAAGTCGTCACGTGTGACCCGGACTACTACCGCTGGACGCAGTGGTGGTTCCTCCAGCTCTACCACCGCGGGCTCGCCTATCGCGGCGAGGCTATCGTGAACTGGTGCCCTGGCTGCCAGACTGTCCTCGCGAACGAACAGGTCGTCGATGGCCGGTGCGAACGTTCCGACGATATCGTCGAACGCCGGCTGCTTACCCAGTGGTTCTTCAAGATCACGGATTACGCCGATGAGTTGCTGCATTTCGACGGTATCGACTGGCCCGAGCGCATCAAGACGATGCAGACCAACTGGATCGGCCGTTCTGAGGGCGCGACACTCCGCTTCCCCGTGGCTGGAGCAGGCGTGGATGAACCCATTACTGTCTTCACCACCCGCCCCGATACGGTCTACGGCGCCACCTTCATGGTGCTCGCACCCGAACACCGCCTCGTCGATCAGCTCACGACGGAAGCCCAGCGTGCGGCCGTCGCCGAATACCGCGCCGCCACCAGCCATCAAACCGAGATCGAACGCCTCTCCACCGAGAAGGAAAAGACGGGCGTGTTCACCGGCGCCTACGCTATCAACCCCTTCAACGGACGTCCGATCCCAATCTGGATCGCCGACTACGTCCTTGTCACCTACGGCACTGGCGCCGTCATGGCGGTGCCGGCGCACGACCAGCGTGACTTCGAGTTCGCGGTGAAATATGGCCTTGAGATCGTCCCTGTCTTCGCGAGCGACGAAATCGACGTCTCAACACCCCTCACAGCAGCGTTCGCCCGCGGGACCACCATGATTAACTCGGGGCCATTCGATGGCACGCCGGCTGGCGATGCCTTCGACCGCGTCGTGACGTTCGCGCAGTCCGAGGGGATCGGCGAGCGCACGGTGAACTACCGGCTGCGTGAC
>JAFKFP010000384.1 GCA_017308185.1 bacterium
GTCAGCGGCGGGTGGCATTGTCAAGATTCCGAAGCTCGCTGGCGTGGCCCTTATCATGAACCAGGCCGTCCCTGGTGCGACGCTTGCCGATTCGCCGGGCCAGGCGTGCAACTGAGCCGCGTGCCAGCTGGGAGCTTCTGGCCCCGCCAGATCAGTCCACGGAGGCCTCGAACATGGGTGTAGCCATCCGGCTTCGGCGTGCTCACGTTGATGCGATGATCGCCCATGCGCTCGAGGACGCTCCCATCGAGTGTTGCGGGATGTTGGCCGCGCGCGACGGGACAGTCACCGACGTTCACCCCGCCGTCAACAAGGAAAACAGCCCCTACCGGTTCAGCATCGACCCGCTCCAGACCCGGCGGCTCGAAGAGCAGATCGATGCGTCCGGGGCAAGCCTCGCAGGTTTCTACCACTCGCACACTGGCAGCGACCCAATCCCCAGCCCGACTGACATCCGGATGATGAGTTCGCTTTTTGGACCGCCCTACGTCCACTTCGTGATCGGCGTCGCGGACCGCGATCATCCCGTCGTCCGCGTGTGGTATATCCAGGACGGCGACCGCATCGAACAGGAATTCGAGGTCATCGAAGATACGGCCCCGGCGACACCTTGACTGACTCGCGGACTGGCTCAACAGCACCTCTTGCACGCGACTACCGCGCGGCGATGCTCGCTGCCGGTGGACGTACGTTTCGTTGGGGCGACCGCACACTCGTGATGGGCATCATCAATGCCACACCCGATTCCTTCAGTGGCGACGGCATCCTGGGCCACCCCGAACTTGCGGCGCGGCTCGCTCGTCAGTTCGAGGCTGCAGGCGCCGATATGCTTGACCTGGGCGGCGAGTCCTCGCGGCCTGGCGCCAGCCCGCTCGGCCCTGAGGAGGAACTGGCACGCGTCCTCCCCGCTCTTGTCGCAATCCGTGAAGCCAGCACGCTGCCGGTTTCGATTGATACCTACCACGCCTCGGTAGCGCGGGCGGCGATATCGGAAGGCGCGACCATCGTCAACGACATTCACGGCATGCAGTTCGACCCCGACATGGCCGGCGTCATCGCAGACACAGGAGCCGTGATAGTCGCGATGCACAACCAGCGCGGCCGGGAGTTCCACGACGTCATCGGCGATATCCGTGCTGGCTTCGAGCATTCTTTGTGCATCGCACGCGATGCAGGAATCGACGATTCGTGCGTAATCCTGGACCCGGGA
>JAFKFP010000039.1 GCA_017308185.1 bacterium
CGAGCCGGGGGCGATGCCGGGCTTCGCGCTTGGCGCCGAGCCGCTGCCGGTCGCGGCTCGCGAATCGACGGCGTACGCGACACCTCCACCGACGCTCACCTGGAATGCGTAGCCATCGCTGAAGAACGTGGCGTTCGTCCCCTGGATCACGTCGGGCGCAGATTCACTCACCGATTGGTGCACCCAGATGTTTAGGCCGGTCGCACCATGGCGCCACTGCGAATCGAGCATCGGTTGCGCCGCGCCACTGCCATCGCATGGGCCCATGGCGTTGATGCTCAAACTGACGAGCGAGAACCCATCGCCGGGAAATCGCGGTGTCAGGCCGGCCTTCGAGAGGTCGATGGCCGTCCCATCGACCACCCCCGGAAGGGCGGCCTGACATGAGGCGCCATCCGGGGGTACGGGCATCGCGCTGCCGGCCGTTCCTGGCGAGACAGTCGAGCTGCCGCCTTCCTTGACATCGGCATCGGCCGCGACGGCCGGAAGCGTGACGGAGTTGCGCATGGTGGTGACGGGAGTCGGGCTCGTGGTCGGCGGTGACGTGCCGGCCGTGCTTTGGCCGGCGAGCACGCCGCCAGCGAATAGGGCGGCCGCAACGGCCACGCCGCCGAGCCCAACACCAACAGAACTGCGCCAGGGATACGTGAACGAGAACATCGCGAAACCCCACGAGTGTCTTCCGCTTCGCAAGTACCAACGAAGCTGGCCACCCATTTGTTCCGCCGTTTGGTGGAGTGCGGGCGTACAGACGATGTACAGCGGTGGTGCGAGTCCACCCTACATCCGAAAAACGCCCCACTGCGGCTCAGGGATTGGAGCGTTGAGTGCCGCCCCAATGCCCAACGAGAGCACGCGCCGTGTATCGGCCGGGTCGATGACGCCGTCGTCCCAGAGCCGTGCCGTGCTGAAGTACGGCGACCCTTCGCGGTCATATGCGTCGAGCGTCGGCGCCTTGAACGCCTCCTGTTCGGCGGGCGAAAGGTCTTCGCCCCGGTCCAGGCGCACCTGGAGGAGGACGCTCGCGGCCTGCTCACCGCCCATCACGCTGATGCGTGCATTCGGCCACATCCAGAGTTGGCGCGGACTGTACGCGCGACCGCACATCGCGTAGTTTCCCGCGCCGAAGCTGCCGCCGATAACAACGGTGAACTTCGGCACTTGCGCAGTGGCTACCGCAGTCACCATCTTGGCGCCGTCCTTCGCGATGCCAGCGTTCTCGTACTGCCGCCCGACCATGAACCCGGTGATGTTCTGGAGGAAGACCAGCGGAATACGCCGCTGACCGCAAAGCTCAATGAAATGCGCGCCTTTGAGCGCACTCTCGCTGAAGAGGATGCCATTGTTCGCGACGATCCCAACGGGAAACCCGGTAATCCGCCCGAACCCACAGACGAGCGTAGAGCCGTAGCGCGATTTGAACTCTTGAAAGCGGGACCCGTCGACGATCCGGGCAATCACCTCGTGGACGTCGTACGACTGGCGGGAATCGGGCGGGACGATGCCGTACAAATCTTCGACGGGATAGACCGGTGGCACAGACTCCTGGATATCCCACGGCGCGGGCTTCGAACGCGGAATGCTCTCGAAGATGCTGCGGACGATCCGGAGCGCGTGATCGTCGTCCTCGGCCAAGTGGTCGGCAACACCCGACACGCGGGTGTGGACATCGGCGCCGCCGAGTTCTTCAGACGTGGTGATTTCACCGGTGGCTGCTTTCACGAGCGGCGGTCCGCCCAGGAAAATGGTACCCGTCCCCCGGACGATGACCGTTTCATCACTCATGGCGGGCACGTAGGCGCCGCCCGCAGTGCACGAACCCATGACCGCCGCCACCTGGTAGATGCCGCCCGCGCTCAACCGGGCCTGGTTGTAAAAGATCCGGCCGAAGTGATCGCGATCGGGGAAGACATCCTGCTGAAGTGGGAGGTATGCACCGCCCGAATCGACGAGGTAAATGCACGGCAGACGATTCTGCTCCGCGACCTCCTGAGCGCGCAGGTGTTTCTTGACGGTCAGCGGGTAATACGTCCCGCCCTTCACGGTCGCATCATTAGCGACGATGACGCACTCGTGGCCGGACACCGGCCCGATACCGGTCACGATGCCAGCACTCGGGACAGCATCTTCGTACACACCGTCGGCGGCGAGGGGACTCAACTCGAGGAATGTGCCGGGCTGGTCGATAAGGCGCTGGATGCGTTCGCGCGCAAGCAACTTCCCGCGGTCCTGGTGGCGGCGGACATAGCCGGCGCCGCCCGCTTCGGCAACCCGAGCCAGGCGATTTCGGAGATCATCGGCGAGCGCAAGGTTCGCCTCACGGTTCGCTCTGAACTGCGGGTCGCGAAGGTTTACATGCGTGGGAAGTTCTGGAAGCTCATTCAGCGGCATACGGGCGAAGGATACGCGGTTCGAGCCTGGGGAGCATGGCTTGCTAGCTCACGGCGGAGACAATGGCGGATATGGCGCTGGCGATGAGAATCGCGTACACGAGGTGCCGAAAACGCTCCTCGGGCACACGATGATGGAGCCGGTTACCAATGAATGCACCGATGACAAGCGAGGGTGCCGCCACAACGGCAGCGAACGCGACATGCTGGGTGAAGTTGCCTGCCGCCGCGAGAAGGCCAACTGCGATCGCGGAAATCGCCGAAAAGTAGGCGAACAGCGTCGCGCGAAAAGGGCCAGGCGCGATGCCGCGTCCCTGGAGATAGAGCACCACGGGCGGCCCAGACATGCTCGTACTGCTATTCAAAACGCCACCCACCACGCCCGCCGGAACATTGCCGCCTCTCCCGGCGGAATGAATCCGAAGGCCACGCATAAGCATCAGCGTGAAGAATATGACGGTTATCGCTATGACGATTTTGAGCGCGGCTGCGCTCAGGAATATGACCACGAGCAGCCCGACAGGCATCCCGACAAGAGCGCCGGCAAAGAGCGTGCCGCCGAGCTTCCACTCGACGTGTTGACGCACCGGGATGAGCAACACCGCTTCGAGTACCGCCGAGAGGATGTTCGAAAGGACAACGGTCTCCTTCGGCCCTATCACCAGTGATAGGAGCGGCACAAGCATCAGGCTGAAGCCGAATCCTGCGGTGGACTGGACTACCGCGGCGAGCGTCGCGAGCACGACGATCGCAATGGCAGTCGATACTTCCACACTGCACCTTGTACGGAGTGCGCGGCACACGGGCAACTCGGTGCCGCGTCATCGCATCCGCTCCCGTTTATCCGGTATGGTTTGGGAATGGAAGTTGCAAACGAGTTGATGGTCCGTGGAATCGTGGTGGGCGTATTCCAGGAGAACTGCTGGGTGGTGGGTAACCGGCGAACCGGCGAGGCGATCTGCATCGACCCGGGCGACCAGCCGGATGAGATCCTTGCACTCGCGCGAGACATGGGTGTGACGATTAAGTACATCGCGAACTCGCACGCGCACGTGGACCATGTGCTCGGCGTATATGGGGTGCATTCGGCCACGGGGGCAAAATTCCTCCTGCACCAGTCGGACCTGGAGCTGCTTCGCACGGGTTGGCAGGGGCTGGCGCAACGGATGGGTCTCGACATTGAACACGGTCCCCCCGAACCAGATGCGTTCGTGACCGACGGCGACATCGTCGAGGTTGCAGGCCTTCGATTACAGGCGATCACTACACCGGGCCACACGCCCGGCAGCGTCAGCTACTACACCGAAGGCATGCTTTTCAGCGGCGACACGCTCTTCCGGGGCTCGATCGGACGAACGGACCTCCCTGGAGGGAGCCTCGAACAGGAAATGGCGAGCATTTGCGACCGCCTCTTAGTGCTACCAGACGAGACGGTGGTGTTGCCGGGTCATATGGAAGAGACGTCAATCGCGTTCGAACGGGCACACAATCCGTTCGTGCTGGAGTGGCAGCAACGGATGCGAGCCGGAGAGCAACGATGACGGCAATGACTGATGCGCAGGCCGATGCCTTCCTGCGCGAGACGCGGATCGCCAAGCTGGCTACGCTCAACGCCGACGGATCGCCCACCGTGGTGCCGGTGTGGTTCGAATGGGACGGTACGAGCGCGACACTGTTCACCTATTACAAGGCACCGAAGCTTGCGCGCATACGCCGTGACAACCGAGTGGCACTGTCAGTCGAAGAGCCGCTGGGCGCGATGGAGGCCTGGGTCACGATCGAAGGTACCGCAACCATCGAAGAATCGGGGGGCATCGAACTGGCACGACGCCTGATCGTGCGGTACTACGACGCAGATCGCGTCGCCTCTGTGCTGCCTGGCTGGGAACGAATGGCCAATGAGTGGGTTGTGGTGCGCATCACGCCGGTGCGTCTCCATTCATCGGCGCCCGGTACGTCGTAGATGCGGGTTGCCGTGCTCGGTGGGACACGCTTCATCGGCCGCGCTGCATCAGAGGCGCTGACTCAGCGCGGGCACGAATTGCTGATCGTGCACCGGGGCGAAAGCGAACCCGAGACACTGTCGGACGTTCGCCATGTGCATGTCTCGCGGGCGAAGTTGCGCGAGGCCGCATCGGTAATCGAGGACTTCTCACCCGATGCAGTGCTGGACAGCTACGCGCTTACCGCCGCCGACGCCACTACAGCGCTCGCCGTGATCCCGGTGGGGACACACTGCGTGGTGCTCTCGAGTTGCGACGTGTACCGCGCATACACGTCGCGCGACGAAGGCACGGTAACCGATCCGGTTCCGCTTTCAGAAGATGCGCCGCTGCGCACTCAACGGTATCCATATCGTGGTCGTATGCCGGGGTTCGATGATTACGACAAGCTCGACGTAGAGGACGCGTACCGCGCACGCAACGCGACGATCCTCCGGCTAGGCTTCGTGTACGGCCCACACGATGGGCAGACGCGAGAAGAGTTCGTGCTCAAGCGTGTGCGGGCCAGCCGGCAGCAGATCCCTTCTGGCCCCGGGAACTGGCTACTTTCGCGCTGCTACGTTGCCGATGCCGCCGACGCAGTGGTCAGGGCTGTCGAGCGCCGAGATGTCGCTGGAAGAACACTCAACATTGCCGAGACGGCCGCCGCGACGGTGCGACTCTGGGCGCAACAGATCCTCGCAGCAGCGGGTTCGTCCGCAAAACTCGTGCGCGTGCCGTCTCGCGTCCTCCCAGCCGATATGGCGATGACGGCGGCGATCTCACAGCACCTGGCCGTCGATACGTCTCGGGCGCGGCGATTGCTGGGCTGGGAGCCATCTAACCCCGCCGATTCGGTGGCGCAATCGGTCGCGTGGCACCTCGCACACCCTCCGGTGGAAGCATTCGAGGACTTCAGTGCTGATGATGTCGCACTCGAAGCGGCGCGCGGCTCGTAGACACCCGGTCCATCGAACAGGCCGACGCAGCCCGGGCTGATTGCGCCGCGTCCGGCCGCTCGTTATAAAAACAACCGGACGGCGGATCACGCCGCGTAGCACTTCGGAGGGCAGCGTAATGACCCCCAGGCAGTCCGCGACTTCATGGCACTGGCGCCAAGGCCAGAGGGCGACCCTGTCAAGCGTGTCGAGGACCGAACGATCCCGGGCCCAAACGGTGACGTGCCCGTGCGCATCTACTGGCCCGACGTTGCGGGCCCCCTACCCATACTCGTCTGGTACCACGGAGGAGGCTGGGTTATTGGGAACGTTGACAGTGCCGACTACGGTTGCCGCATCATGACGAACGCGGCATCGGCGATAGTCGTTTCGGTGGACTACCGGCTCGCGCCGGAGTTCAAGTTTCCATCGGCGCCGGAGGAATGCTACACGGCGCTGCAGTGGGTTGTGGCGAACGCAGAGGAACTCGGCGGCGATGCCGGGCGCGTGGCCGTGGGCGGCGATAGCGCGGGTGGCAACCTGGCAACCGTAGTCGCGATCATGGCCCGGGATCGTGGCGGGCCAAAATTGGGCTTCCAGCTGCTGGTGTACCCGGTTACCGATTACGGCTTCGACACCGCCTCGTACGCCGAGAATGCCGAGGGGTAC
Organism: bacterium; assembly: GCA_017308185.1. GTDB lineage: Bacteria > Chloroflexota > Dehalococcoidia > Tepidiformales > Tepidiformaceae > JAFKFP01. Next base: position 5,980 of record JAFKFP010000039.1, read on the forward strand.
TTGCTCACGAAGAATTCGATGGTGTGGTTCTGGGGCCACTACCTGGAGTCGCCGGACCACGGCCGCGACCCGCTGTCTTCACCCCTGAAGGCAGAGGACCTGAGCGGACTGCCGCCCGCACTGGTACTCACCGCCGAGTACGACCCACTTCGTGACGAGGGCGAGGCCTACGCCAGGCGGCTGCAGGAAGCCGGCGTAGCAGTCGAGACAAAGCGGTATGACGGGCAAATACACGGCTTCTTCGCTAATCCTGCCATCGATGACGGACGGGAGGCGGCTGTACGCGGCGGGACCGCGGTTAAACAGGCGCTGGGCTAACCGATTCCTGGCCCGTCGTATCCGGCACGCAACGCATATCGGAGCCATATCATTGCGCCGCCAGCTGCGATTCGCTGCCCTACCAGCCCATCAACGGTGCTATTGTCGGGCACATGGACGCAGAGGATCTGCCTGAACAGGTGGTTGAACGAGCTGACGGCCACCCGCTCGTTATCGCCGGATATGTGGTGGCGAAGTACATGCGCGCGCCGGCCCGCGACCAACGCGCGCTTGGCGAAGAGGCCGAGCGGCGAGGCATTGAGGGTGACTTACACGGCATGTGGCAGTGTGAAGTCTGCCGGTCTCGCATCTCGTCCAATGAACTCGATATGATCATCGGCGTGCCGGACCCGATCCCTATTTGTCCAACGATTGGCTGTTCCGGCGCGGGATGGGAGCGTGTCCACCCGGACTAGGGAGAAACAAGGGTCTCTATCGTCCCATCAGAGTCGAGGAGGTACAGTTCGCCCTCAATATCCTGTGCGAATGACGTGACCTGAAGGCCGCTCTTGCGCAACGTCGTGAGCTTCACATGCCCGCCGGAAACCGCGCTGCTGACCGGGAACGCCTGTACGATGCCAGTGCAATAGTCGGCGTAGAGGTAATACCCATCAAGAGCGGCAATGCGCGTACCGCGGTACACAAAGCCGCCTGTGATGGAACATGCGCCTCCGGCATGGCCGTAGTCGATCACAGGCAGCGTTAGTCCAGCGCGATCACATCCCGATGGCGGTCGAAAACAGTGCGAGCCCTCCATGACCGCCCAACCGTAGTTGGCCCCTGGCTGGCCGCGATCCACTTCCTCCCATTGCGACTCGCCAACATCGCCAATCCACATCTCTCCGGTCTTCGAATCAAAGCTGAAACGCCACGGATTTCTGAGTCCGTAGGCCCAGGTCTCGGGCTTTGCAGCACTCGCGCCACTAGAGAATGGGTTGCTGGCTGGCACGGCGTACGGCCGGTCCGAGGTGGCGTTCCGAACGTCGATGCGAATGATGCTCCCAAGCCAGTTGTGGGTAATATCCTGCCCGTTGCCCATTGGGTCGCCACCACTGCCGCCGTCACCGAATCCAACGTAGAGCGTGCCATCGGGGCCGAACGCCAGTTGCCCGCCCTTGTGATTGGAGTATGGCTGCGGCTGTTCGAGGATCTGAAGTTCGCTCCCGGATACGACTTTCAACGATGCAGCCGAGCCGCTTGTGGACAGCCGCGAGAGCACGGTGCGGCGTTCACCGCCGGATGCACTGTAATAGACGTAGATATACCCATTTGTGGCGAACGCGGGGTCGAGCGCGAGGCCCAGGAGGCCCTCTTCGTTGCCATCACGCGAGGTGCGAAGGCGGTTGTCCCAGACGGTCGTGTAGCTGCGCGCGGATGCGTCCCTGGCAAAGCCAAGGATGCGACCGTCCTGTACTTGCAGGAGCATCCAGTTCTGCCCCGGCACCTCGACGAGTGCGGTCGGCCGCTGAACGCGGGGCAGCACGGGAAATGCGCGTTCGAAACGCACACCTAATGAGTCGTGACTACCTGCTGAAACTGCGGCCGTCGGATTCGCCGTCGCTGACGAGGATGGTGGCCTGCCTTCCCCGCAGGAGCTTGCGACAAGCGCCACCGCCACGAGTGCGATGGTGAGCCTGCGCCAGGCCATGCCAGCCTACACCGACGAGAGCCGCGCTGTTGCAGCCGCGATGCCGTTTGGGATATCGGCCTTGAAGCCCTGTTCGCGGAGGATGCGCCCGAGCGCCGACAACAACAGGAAGACGTTGCCTTCGTTCGACGATTCGCCCATCAGGCCAACTCGCCAGACCTTGCCCTTCAGGTCGCCGAGGCCACCGCCGATCTCGATGCCGTGCCGCTTGAGAAGGGCGCCACGCACCTCAGCGTCGTTCACGCCTTCAGGGATCCGCACCGTCGTGAGCACCGGCAGCCGGTACTCGACATCGGCGTGGTTCACCAGGCCGAGGCCTTCGAAGCCAGCCTGCAGTGCGCGGCCATTTCGCTCGTGGCGAGCCCAGCGCTGGTCCAGTCCTTCGTCAAGTACAAGCGCGAGCGCCTCGTGAAGCGCGTAGATCATCGAAATCGGCGCGGTGTGATGATAGGCACGGCGGCCGTCCCAGTAGGCCTCCAGAAGCTGCATATCGAGGTAGAACGTGTTGCATGGTGTCTCACGAGATTTGATGACGTCCCACGCCCGTGGGGAGAACGATACCGGGGCCACACCGGGAGGGGCCGACAGACACTTTTGGGTGCCCGAATAGACTGCATCCGCACCCCAGCGGTCGATCTCGACGGGCACCCCGCCGAGCGACGTGACGCAATCCACGAGCAGGAGTCCGCCCGCTTCGTGCGCTATCGGCGCGAACGGCTCGACCGGCGTCATGACGCCTGTTGAGGTCTCGGCGTGGACAATACCGACCATTTTCACGGCCCCGGCGGCGCGGACGGCATCCCGGACTTTCGCCGGGTCAACGGGTGAACCCCAGGGCGCGTGGACACGCGTTACGGTGGCGCCTGCGCGCTCGGCCATCTCCGCGATGCGTTCGCCGAAATAGCCACAGATCCCGACGACGGCTTTGTCGCCGGGTTCGATGATGTTCATGACTGCCGCTTCCATGCCGCTTGTGCCAGTGCCGGGCGTGGCAATGGTGACTTCGTTCTCGGTCCTGAGGACCTGGCGGAGCATGATGCGGCAGTCATCCATGATGCGCAGGAACTCCGGATCCAGGTGGCCGAGGATGGGAGCATTCATGGCACGGAGGACGCGTGGGTGGGCGCCGCTTGGTCCGGGCCCCATGAGGATGCGGGTAGGTGGAGAGAAGGTGCTGGAAACCATGCGTCCTATCCTACGCGCTCATCCCGCCTAAGAACCTGTGCACTGCGCCTTCAGCCCAGGCCAGACATGGGAGTCAAAATTGCGTGCCGTGTTAAGTGAGGCTACGATACGCCATCATTTACTGGAGCCTGCATCATGGCGATCGGTGTCTATTTCCACCCTGAATCTTTGAACGCTTCTCAGCACGATGACGTCATACGCCAGCTCGAGGCCGTTGGCGCGGGCCACCCGACCGGAAGACAACTCCATGTGTCGTTTGGCTCTGGTGATCAGCTGCAAATCTTTGAAATCTGGGACTCAGCCGAGGACATGCAGGCTTTTGGGCCCACATTGATGCCAATCCTCGCCGCCGCCGGCATCAACCCCGGCGAACCGTCGGTTGAACCCGTGCACAACGCGATCGTTGACCAGCCGACACATGTGAATTAGAGAGCAGAGGCAGGCGTAGGATAGAGGCAGAACCCGCTTGCCGGGAGGCAACCATGACTCAACAAGAGACATTATCCGAACAACGCGAGCACCTGAACGTCAATGTGCGCAAAGCCACACAGGCCGACCTGCCCGAAGTGATAAACACGCTGGGCCGGGCCTTCGACGACGACCCGCTGATCAACTGGATGGTGGCCCAGGATGCCAACCGCCAGCGCCGCGTGCGTGACGCGATGGACCTCAGCCAGCGCATGGTCTTCCGGCACGGCGAGTGCTACACCACGGACGGCTACTATGGGGCTGCGCTCTGGGCGCCCCCGGGCAAATGGCACCTTGGCGTACTTGCGCAACTCCGCCTCACGCCATCACTCATCCGAGTGACTGGCTGGAAACGGCTCGCGGCGGTGAGCGCAGGCGTCAGCGCCATCGAGCGCAAGCACCCCCACGATGATCACTATTATCTCTTCGTGCTTGGCACCGACACGGTCCACCAGGGCAAAGGCGTCGGCTCGCAAGTGCTGCGGCCGGTGCTCGAACGCTGTGACCGCGAGCACATGCCCGCCTACCTGGAAAGTTCGAAGGAGAAGAACGTGCCGTTCTACGAACGCAACGGGTTCAAGGTGAGAGAACGTTTCGAGGTCCCGAACGGTGGCCCGCCCATCTGGCTGATGTGGCGCGAGCCGCAATAGCGGCCCGAGGGCTCACGCATCGGAGGGACGATGTTTCCACTCGGCCGGGCCTGGCCACGTCAGCCACTGCATCTCCTCCCCAGTGAAGCGCACAAAGGCCGCGGATTGGATATCGAACACAAATGCGTGCGCTGGCCCGCTCGGCCGCCAGCCGAGCTTTTCGGCGATGTGCTGCCAGTAGCGTTCCTCTCGGGCAGGCTCGATCGGACGCGCCACCGCATAGAGCTTGGCGTCGCCCTGTTTGCCATCCTTCGAAGAGGTCGTGCTGTGGATAACGCAACGCCCATCGCGCAGGAGGTCCAGGGCCTTCTTGGACTGCCACATCATGCCCACGACGAAGTCGCCATCAAAGATTGTGAATTCGACCGGCGTGATGCGTGGCCAGCCATCGGCCCGATTCGTACCGAGAAGTGTGAGGTCCGTCGAATCGAACCGTTCGAGTGCAAGATGCGCCAACTCAGGCGCCGCCCGTGCGAAGTCATCCCATGTACTCACGCTCCTGCCTCCCTTTTGTTGGATCTTGTGATGATCCCGCCAATGCGCGACAGGGCCTGTCGGGGTTGCGCGCCCACAGACACGGTGGATTCGCACGCCCCGCCATGTGCGCTACAATCGCCCCACCTATCCCACATCATCCGAGGATCATTTGAACTACAACGATACTCCTGAAGAAGCTGCGTTCCGCTCAGAAGTGCGCGCATTCATCGAAACAGAGGCACCGAAGAACATGGCGCGCGGCGAAGGTTTCGGCGGTGCCGGCGAAGGGTGGAAGGCCTGGGTGAAGAAGCTGGCTGACCGTCACTGGGTCGCGCCGGCGTGGCCAAAAGAATACGGCGGTGCTGGCCTGAGCGTGATGGAACAGTTCATCTACAACTGGGAGATGGCCGAGGCGCGGGTGCCGCGACCCGGCGGGATTGCGACTGGGTTCGCAGGGCCAACACTGATTGTGCACGGCACCGAGGAGCAGAAGTCAAAGTACCTCCCCGAGATCCTCGATGGCGAGACTGTGTGGTGCCAGGGCTATAGCGAGCCGGGCGCCGGCAGTGACCTTGCGAGCCTGCAGACACGCGCCATTCGTGATGGCGACGACTATGTGGTCAATGGCCAGAAGATCTGGACGTCCGGCGGGCACATCGCGAAGTGGATGATCCTCCTCGCACGCACCGACCCCGATGCACCGAAGCACCGCGGCATCACCTATTTCATCGTCGACATGAAGAGCCCCGGCCTTACAGTGCGGCCGCTTATCAACATGGCCGGCACGCACGAGTTCAACGAGGTGTTCTTCGAGGATGTGCGCGTCCCCAAGCAGAACATCATCGGCGAGGAGAACCGCGGGTGGTACCTTGCGCAAACCACGCTGAGCTTCGAGCGCTCGAACATCGGCGGTGCGGTGGGCGCCCGGCAGGGTGTAGAAGACCTGGTTCAGTTCGCTAAGACAGCGGGCGTGAGCACCTTGCGGCACAATCCCGCAGTCCGGTACGAGCTCGTGGACCGCATGGTCGAGGCTGGTCTCGCAACGCAGATGAGCCTGAAGATCATTTCGATCCAGGCCAAAGAGGGCGTGGCGCCGGGCCACGAGGCAAGCGTCGCAAAGCTGTATGGAACCGAGCTAAACCAGCGCATCGCGCGGACGGCGCTTAAGGTGCTCGGTCTCTATGGCCAGCTCGATTCCAAGACCGAAGGCGTGGATGCTTCGAAATTCGGGCGGTACAAGTATTCGTACCTCCGTTCGATCGCAAACACGATCGAAGGCGGGACGAGCGAAATTCAACGGAACATCATCGCGACTCGTGGGCTAGGTCTGCCGCGCGCCTAGCGCGCCGAGGACATGATGGAGCACGTCTCCGACAAGGGTGAGGCCCTGCAGCGCGCTCACGACGGATGGGCGGCGTTGTGGGGCCTCATCGATTCGATGCCACCCGGCCAGATTGACGAACCGTTGGGCGACGGCTGGAGCGTGAAAGTGCACATCGCGCACGTTGCGGCGTGGGAGCGGTCCACCGCCGCACTCCTGCGCAAGCAGCATCGTGGTGATGCGCTGGGCATTTCGCGCGACCTCTGGGCAACCCACGATGTCGAACGCATCAATGCGGCGATAGCGGACCGTTCGGCCGCATTCGACTGGGCGACAACCGAAGCGCAATCCCGCGCGGTGCACGATGACCTTGTTTCGCTTGTGGAGTCGATGACGCAGGAAGACCTCGAACGCCCCTACTCCGACTATGTGCCGGATGACCCGCCGTACAATGCCACGCCTGTCATCGCATGGGTGAACGCCAACACCTGGGACCACTACGACGAGCACATCGGCTGGATCAGAGCTGGTCTCGGAGACCGGTAGCGCCGATTCGTAGCCCGTGTCGCGCGCCACGGTACTCACCTTCCGTGGATTGACGCCCCTCGCCATAGTCCGGTATCGTGCGCGGGCCGCTATCGACACCATACGGCCCTGGAGGCGCTTCCCATGGCATACACGGATTGCACACCTGGCATTCGCCCGAGCCCTCCCGTCGCGTTCGCTTAGCTTCTTTAGCAACAGTCTCGAC
>JAFKFP010000040.1 GCA_017308185.1 bacterium
GCTGAACGGCCAGTCTGTCCAGGTGGTGGCGAGCGACGGTTCGTCTGCCGAAGCCCGCGGCCGTGCGCGCCGCGCCGAACGCGCCCTCCGCGATGTCGAGGCAGCGAACGGCCTCGCCCAGCTCGATTTTGAGACCGAACTGGATTGCGCCATCCTCGGCGATGGCGCGTACCGAGTGACCTGGGACGCGGCGGGCCAGCGAGTACGCGTCACCGCGCCCGATGTGCAATCGCTCTACGCCTGGCGCGACCCAGCGGACATTTCGCGACTCACCGCCGTCGCCTGGCAGTACGACGAGGCAGCAGCCACAAACGGGACAGGCGCGAAAGTCACCGAACACTGGACAGCGGCGCACTTCGAACTATGGCGCGGGAACGAACTCGCCGAGCGTGGCCCGAACCCGTACGGTTTCATCCCGTTCGTGGTCTTTCCCAATGTGCGTGAGCCAAAGGAACCGTGGGGGGCAAGCGATATCCCGCCGCTCGTCGAGAGCAGCCGCGAGCTGAACCGTGCCTACAGTCAGCTCAGTCAGATCCTGGAGCTCAGCGGGAACCCCATCGCCGTGCTCGAAGGCGTCTCCTATGCCGAGGGCATCGCGGTTGAACCGGGGGCCATCTGGGAGGTGCCGGAAAAGGCGCGAGCATATCTGCTCGACCTGCTCCAGGGCGGCGGCATCACACTCCACACCGCCTACATCGACCTCGTCTACCGCACGCTTCACGACCTCGGCGAAGCGCCGCGCACCGCCTTCGGTTCGAACCCGCAGGGGCTCAGCGGCGTGGCCCTCAACACCGAACTCGACCCGCTCGCGCGCAAGGTCTCTCGCAAACAACTCATGCGCACTCCTGTGTACGAGCAGCGCGCCATGCTCATCCTGCGCCTGCTCGCGCAGTTCGACGGGCTCGACACGGACGAGCTTCGCGCGTCGATGCAGTGGGGGCCAATCCTGCCAATCGACCGCTCGCGCGAAGTCGCCGATACGGTCGCACTCGTCGCCGCCGGCGTACAATCGCGCCGGACGGCAGCGGCCACGCTCGGCGCCGATGACCCGGAGGCGGAATGGTCGCTTGTGCAGGAGGAGTCAGCGGGGCAGGGCGGCGGCGCCCCCGTTGCCACATCTTAGCCGCGCAAATCGCCGCGTTCCCACGCCTCTGCGTGTACGAATAATGGCTCGCGGCCGTGAATGTGCTCCGGGATGATGAGGCTTGCGGTGCGGGTGATGATATTTGCCACCACCCGCAAGCCATCACGCCGCTTATCGCTCCACCGGAAGGTGTCAACGCTCAGCACGACCGGGATCACCTTCCCGGCCGGTGCATCAAACCAGAGATGGAACGGGTTCGTCTCTTCGTTCACCGGGTAGGCATCGTCGAAATCGGGGTTGCGTTCGGCGAAGCGCGTGACCCCCGGAATGAAGCCGCGCGCAAACGCTGAGTAGACCCACGGCGACTGCACGCCGCCATGTTCGCGGGTGACGTGCGCCTTCGCAGCTTCGCGCGCCGACGCCTCGTCGGCGCACGGGAGCGCCTTCCACATGCGCCGCAGCTGCTCTTCGCGCGCGAATACCGACTTCGACAGCGGGATGTCCACCCGCACGCGCGTCTCCGCCATCGCGACGGGGATCGCCTTCCCCGGCGCGGTGGCGAGTTCATCCCCATCGATGGCGACCTGAGTGCACATGCCTCAGCCGTTCCAGGCGGGGTATTTCCATGGTGAGTCGGCTTCATACGCAGCACTTACCGCGAGCACCAGCGCGTCCGCGAACCGCGGCGCAATCACCTGCAACCCCACCGGCAGGCCGTTCGCGGCGTTACCCGCGGGCAGCGATGCGCCTGGATGCCCCGTCATATTAAAGGGCGGGGTGAACGGGATGAACGCGGCCGGGCCCACCTCCCGCCCGCCTATGTTCGTCGGAGGCGGCCCCGCGGCGGCGAACGCCGTTATCGAAGTCGTCGGGCTCAGAAGCAGGTCATACCGGGTGAAATACTCCGTCATCGTCCGATTGAGCTGGTGCCGCGTTTCGAGGCCCGCCGCCACCTGCGCGCCCGTCAGCCCGCGGGCCTGCTCAGTAAATGCAGCGAAGCCGGGTTCGAGCACGGCACGCTGCTCGTCTGTCATCGAATCCACCAGCACGCAATCGCCCGGCGCCGCGATGCTGTACCACGCGGCCATTGGGTTGTCGAAGCCCGGATCTGCCTCGACGAGCTCGGCGCCGACCGCCGCGGCCAGCCGCTCAGCCGCCGCCCGCGCGAGCCGGGCCACTTCGGGTTCGACCGCCGCGTAGCCGAAGTCGGCGCTCCAGCCGATGCGCCGCAATCGTGGCCGCGGGCCGATCGCAGCAGCCTCGTAGCCGCCGGCGGGTGCATCGAGCGAATCGAGGTCGTTCGGGTGTGGTCCGGCCGCCACATCCATATAGCGAGCTGCATCCCGCACCGTCCGCGCTATCGGCCCCACCGTGCTGTGCGTGCCCCAGGTCGGTGCGTTCGCGCCCGCCCGCGGGATGCGGCCAGCCGTGGGCTTGATGCCGTAGCAACCACACAACGCCGAAGGGATGCGGATCGAGCCGCCGCCATCGCTCCCGGTGCAGAGCGCGACGATCCCGCCGGCCACCGCAGATGCACTCCCGCCGCTGGAACCGCCGGACGTCTTCGTATGATCCCACGGGTTCGTGGTCGCGCCGAAAAGCCGGTTCTCAGTGAAACTCCGGCGTGTTCGTCTTGCCGATGACAATTGCCCCGGCGGCCTTGAGTCGCGCCACCTGCACCGAATCCTCGGTGGCGATGCGGTCCGCATACGCGCGTGAACCCGATGTGTAGCGAAGTCCCGCCACCGGCTCCAGGTCCTTCACGCCGATGGGCACCCCGGCGAGCGGGCCGGAGTCCTCGCCACGCGCGATGGCTTCGTCGATGCGAGCGGCATGCGCTCGCGCACCTTCGGCATCGACGGTGACAAACGCGTTGAGCGCAGGGTTCCGCTCGTCGAGCCGCTTCAACGCGGCTTCCACGGCCTCGCGCGCGGAGAGACGGCGCGTGCGGACACCATCGGCAATCTCACAAGCAGATTGGGTTTCCATGGGCTACCTCCAGTGCCGCCATCGTACGCGCGGCCGGTGGGCCGGGCGATTGTGGCGCCCCCATCACCTCGCAGGTTGCGGTGGTATGGGGATTCGATGCTGCGACGCAGACATACTCGGCGTACTTCCCCGCTACGGCCAATGTGCCGGGCGCGTACGACCTGTCATCGCTGACACAGGGCCTCGGCTACTGGATAGCGCTGAATGATGCGTCGTCGACGGTGACGTGGAGGTGGAAACAGCATAGAAGGACGGCCGAGGTAGCGCGTGCGGCGGGCGACCAATATATGGCACCTGAAGTGTCATCTATCTCTGGTTTACGCGTCAGCGTATTATGGCGCTCTGAATGGTTCCGTGACGGAGGAGGGATCGGATTGTCATGCTAGACCGGACTGATCATGCGGGTCACGCCCACACGATTGGGCTTTTCGCTCTATTTGGCTTGCTCATCTTTGCGGCGTTCGCAGCGACGACGATGAGTGCGGGGCTGACCGCACCGCTCGCCCATGCGGATGGCCTTTGCACCGCCACCTGCTACGTCGCCACGACGGGAAGCGACACCCTCGGTGATGGCCAGCAGTCATCGCCGTTCCTGACCGTCCAGAAAGCCGTTGATACCGTGCAGGCGGGCGGCACGGTATCGGTTGGCGCCGGCTCGTTCACCGAACAGGTGACGATCACGAAAGCGTTGAACCTCACTGGCGCCGGTGCCGCGGACACCACGATCCAGATGCCCAACCCGACCTACGGCAACCCTGCCTCCATCATCGTCAATGCCAGCACGAACGACCTGGTCACCATCAATGATGTGACCGTGAGCACGAACAACGTGTGCGGTACGGCCATCGACATTGAGGGTGGCAACACCAGCATCTACGACAACGTGATTGACGCGCCGAACCCGAACGGCCTCTGCGTGAGCACAGGGATCTACCAGGACGCGGGCAACTCGACCATCAGCAGCAACACCATCTCCGGCTACCAGGGCGCGGGGGTCTGGGTCGATGGCTCCGCGGTCGCCAGCGTTTCGAGCAACGTCATCACAGGCGGGCCAAGCAACCTCAGCCAGCAGGCCGGCGTCATTTTTGACGACGCCGCCAGCGGGAACATCACTAGCAATACCATCTCGGGCAACAAATGCATCCAGAGCACCTACCCGCCGCCGAACCAGGACCAAAACACCTGTGAATACGACCTCGAGTTCCCCCAGATGGCGCAGGGCATCAGCATCGACACGACCGGCAACGTGACGATCACGGGCAACAGGCTCACGAACAACGACATCGGTATCGATGCCTACGAGGGCGGGACGCTCGGCATTTCTAACAACATTATTACCAGCACATACGTCGGGTTGATGGCCATGGCCTCCTCGATGACCTTCGACAGCAACAGCGTCAGCGGCGGCCAGTACGGCATCGTTATGGTGTCGTTTCCCCCGCCCACGCCCCCATACCCCCCGACGCCCGCGCCCGGCCTCACCGGCACGGGGAACACCATTATCGGCAACGGGACCGGCGTGTACGTCTTCAAGTACGGCAACGACACGACCGCGCCCGACCCGGTCATCACTCTCAACCGCAACGCCATCAACAGCAACACGACGGGCTACAACAACAGCTCCGGCGTGACCCAGGACGCGACCTGCAACTGGTGGGGCGATGCCTCCGGCCCGAGCGGCGTGGGCGGTGGCGCCGGCGATACGGTCAGCGCCAACGTGACGTTCAGCCCATGGCTGACGGGCTCCGATCTCGCGAATAGCCCGTGCGATGGCACCGCCTCCGGCGCTCCAACAACAACCACGGCAACCGCTGTCTACTACGACCTCGTGTCCGGTCCTGTCGTCGCGATCACCGCCCACGTGGATAGCAGCAACTCCGGCATCTACGACGAGTCTGGCACCGGGACGGTCTCCTTCTATAACGGTGGCACGCTGCTCTGCACCGTCCCGCTGGAGTACGGCAAGGCGCTGTGCGAATCAGCGATCGCTCCGACGACATCGGGACCGCATAGCCTCACCGTCGTCTACAACGGCACGGCGCAGTTCCTCTCCAGCAGCACCACCACCGACGTGGTTACCGCGGTAGCGCAACCAACTCTCGTCTCGGCAGCTCCCGTCACGCCGAACACCGGCATGGCCTGGCTCGTCAAGGGCGGCGGGTTCTCCGGTGCAACATCCGTGACCGTGTGCGGCATCCCGGTGCCATTCACCGTCATCAATGACTACACCCTGCTCGTCGGCGTGCCTGCCGTGACTGCACCGCAGCAGTGCACGATTACCGTCACCGCAGCGGGTGGGACTGGCAGCTCAACCGGCACAGTCACCGTCGTCCCGAAACCACAGCCCGGGGCGCCAGTCGTCGTCTTCCCCACCGGGCCTGTCACCCCTCCGCCGACCCAGAGCTGCGGGGCGACCAGCACGGTCACCATCAGCAACCTCTGGACGCTCGTCGCGTGGCCCGGTGCGAGCGGCACACCGGTCGATGCGGCCCTCGCGGGTGGCGCCGACCACTGCGGCACCAACGTTACCTCGCAGGTCGCGGTCGTCTGGGGCTTCGATGCCTCCACCCAGAAGTACCACGCCTTCTTCCCGGCGGCAGCCAACATCCCCGGCGCCAACGACCTCGCATCGCTGACGCAGGGCCTCGGCTACTGGGTCGCGCTAAACGACTCGTCGGCCAACGTCACCTGGACGGTCGAGACCGCTTAGCGGATAGTCCGAGCGCCTATATATTTCGAAGAGGCGGGGGAGTGCTCCCCCGCCTCTTCATGTGTCCCGCAACCGCACTATGAGCGTCACGCCGCAGAGCAGCGCAAACGAGATTGGTGAGCTACGACTCACTCATCGTGCAATGACTGGCATATATCGCGTCGCGAGATTATGGTTGGTTCGCGGCCCACGGGGTTGCGAGGAGGGGTCATGTTCATTAGATGGCGCAGGTTCCTGGCAGCAGCCGCTGGGGTTGGCTCGCTTGCTGCCAGCGCGCTGGCCGGTGGAGGACAGACAGCAAACGTATTCGCCGCGTCCTGCATCGCCGGTACAACCACCTCAGGGGGCCACACGACGGTCACATTCTGTTTCACTGGCGCGCCGCAATCATGGACCGTGCCACCCGGGGTTACGGGCATAACGGTCATCGCAGACGGCGCGCAAGGGGGCGCCGGCGGCGTGTTCCCCGGTGGCGGGTATCCGCCCGCGGTGCCGGGTGCGAACGGCAACCAGTACGAGGTGTCGTTGGTGACGACACCCGGCAGTACGTACACGATCGAGGTCGGCGGGACTGGTTCCGGTGGCGATAACGTCAATGGGACCGGCGGTGCGCACGGCTACAATTCTGGGACGGACGGCGCTCCCGGACAGTCTTTCGGCCTCATAGCCGGTCTCGGCGGCGGCGGCGGCGGCGGCGCTACGGCCCTCTGGAACAGTTCCGGGTCGGTCCTTTATGTGTCTGCCGGCGGCGGGGGCGGTGGGGGCGGCTATGGCTTCGCGCTGCCGGCACCCTATACCTCAGCCGACGGTATGAACGGCGGCGGTGGCGGCGGTGGCGGCGGCTATGACGCATCTGGCCTCGCCAACGGAGCCACGGGTGCGCAGGGAACCAACGCAAGCGACGGCTCGGACGGGACCGCGGGCACGGACTACTGCAACGACAGCGTCTCGACCTGTGCTACAAGCCCATTGCCCGCCGTGTGGGCTGGCGATGGACAACTGACGATCACCTACCCGCCGCTCACAGCGCTACCGAGCGACACGCCCACCCCGCCGCAAATCCCGAACATCATCATCACGCTCCCGACCACGACGCCATCTACGACGCCCACCCCGCCGACTCAGAGCTGCGGAGCGACCAGTGCGATCACGCTCGGCGGCATCTGGACGCTGGTCGCGTGGCCCGGTGCAAGCACACCGGTCGATGCCGCCCTCGCGGGCGGCGCCGACCACTGCGGCACCAACGTTACCTCACAGGTCGCGGTCGTCTGGGGCTTCGATGCCTCCACGCAGAAGTACCACGCCTTCTTCCCAACGGCGGCCAACGTACCAGGAGCCAACGACCTTGCATCGCTCACCCAGGGCCTCGGCTACTGGGTCGCGCTAAACGACTCGTCGGCCAACGTCACCTGGACAGTGGAGGCGGCCTAGCGGGATAGCCGAGCGCCCACACATCTCGACGAGGCGGGGGAGAACTCCCCCGCCTCGTTTGGCTCTGGGACAGGCGTTAGGGAGCGGAGGGCGCTCGCCGTTCACGGCGCCTCGTCCATGGCCGTGCTATTGCATGGCTATACCCCGTCCCGGTATCATTGTTGACACAATCACTCGACTTTCAGGAGGAAAGGGCGGCCGCCATCAAGCGGCTGCCCGGCGGTCAGGTTTCATGCGCGTCTCTACTCGCAGCGATTACGGCCTCAGGGCCCTCATCGAACTCGCCGGACACCACGGCGGGGGGCCGCTGCAATCGTCGGAGATCGCCCTCCGCAGGCACATCCCCGAGCAGTACCTCGACCAGTTGCTGACGTCACTGCGCAAGGCGGGCTTCATCCGCTCGGTACGCGGGCCCGCCGGCGGCCACGAACTGCTTCGCGACCCATCAACCATTACCGTGCGCGAAGTGATCGAAGCGCTCGAAGGCAGCCTGTCACCCGTCGCCTGGCTCGATGAGCCGCCCGAACTTACCGACCATCCTCATCACTGCGGCCAGCGCGAAATCTGGGAGCGCGTGCGCGATGCCACCAGCGAAATCCTCGCCGCGTACACCGTCAATGACCTTCTCGAACGCGAACCTCGTGCCGCGGCGGGCCACTACGTCATATGACACCGATCGTTGGCCGGCCAACCATTGCAGACTCCGTGCTGAGCCTCATCGGCGCGACGCCGCTCGTGCGGCTCCGCCGCGTCATCCCGCAGGGCGCGGCTCACGTGCTCGGCAAGATGGAAAACCTGAATCCCGGCGGCAGCGTGAAGGACCGCATCGCCCTCTCGATGATTGAAGAGGCCGAGCGCAGCGGCCAACTGCAACCCGGCTCCACCATCGTCGAACCCACCAGCGGCAACACCGGCATCGGCCTCGCGCTTGTTGCGGCGGTGAAGGGCTACCGCATGATCCTCACGATGCCGGAGGACATGTCGCTCGAACGGCGCCGCCTGCTCGAACGCTACGGCGCCGAACTCATCCTCACGCCCGCCGTCGAGGGCATGAGCGGCGCGGTGTTCGCCGCAAAGCAGCTCGTCAAGAAAAACCAGAACTACTTCATGCCGCAGCAGTTCGAAAACGAAGCCAACCCGCGCGTGCATGAACTGACCACCGGCCGCGAGATCCTCGAAGCGACGGGCGGCCGCGTGGATGCGTTCGTCGCAGGCGTCGGGACGGGCGGCACCATCACCGGCGTCGGCCACGCACTCCGTGAAGCGCTCGGAGACGATGTGCTCATCGTGGCTGTCGAGCCCGCCCGCTCACCCGTGCTGAGCGGCGGCCGTGCAGGCATGCACGCCATCCAGGGTATCGGCGCGAGCTTCGTTCCGGGCGTACTCGATAAAGAGGTCTATAGCGAGGTGATCCGCGTCGAGGACAAGGACGCCATGGCCATGGCCCGCCGCCTCGCGCACGAAGAAGGCATCCTCGCAGGCATCTCGTCCGGCGCGAACGTCTTCGCCGCCCGCAAGATCGCCGAGCGTCTCGGCGAAGGCAAAACAATCGTGACTATCATCTGTGATACGGGGGAACGGTACCTGAGTGTCAACATGTAGCTGATCCCCGGCAACGATCCCCGTCCACCCATTCCACTGCCCGGCCATCATGCCGCGGCGCCAGGAGGCAACCATTGTCCGTCAACGTCTATATCCCAACGCCGTTTCGCCACCTCGTGGGCAACCGCGCCAGCGTCGAAGCGCATAGCGGCACCGTTCGCGACGTCCTCGGCGATATCGATTCTCAGTTCCCCGGCTTCCGCGCGCAGGTCGTCGACGGCTCGGGCGAACTCGCCCGCCACATCAACATCTATGTGAACAAGGTCGAAATCGAGAACCTCCAGGGCGAATCCACGCCCGTCGCCGATGGCGATGAACTCGCGGTCATTCCCGCCCTCGCAGGTGGCGCCCCGACCGTCCTCACCCCGGAAATGGTGGACCGCTACAGCCGGCACATCATCATGCCGCAAGTCGGCAGCGCCGGGCAGCGCAAGATCATCGAATCAAAGGTGCTCGTCATCGGCGCTGGCGCCCTCGGTTCGCCCATCGCCATCTACCTGACGCTCGCCGGCGTCGGCACCATCGGTCTCGTCGACTTCGACATCGTTGACCGCTCGAACCTCCAGCGCCAGCTGCTGCACACCACGCCCGACATCGGCAAATCCAAGCTCCAGTCCGCAGAAGAGACGCTGAATGCGTACAACCCCAACGTCACCGTCGTGAAGCACGAGACGCCGATCGACAGCTCGAACGCGTTTGAAATCCTGAGCCAGTATGACTACATCGTGAACGGCGCGGATAACTTCGCCACCCGTTACCTCGTGAACGATGCAGCGTACCTGCTGAAGAAGCCGCTCATCGATGGCGCGATCCTGATGTTCGATGGCCAGGCCACGACGTACATCCCCGGCAAGGGATGCTATCGCTGCCTCTATCCCGCACCGCCTCCCCCGGGCCTCGTCCCGAGCTGCTCGGAAGCGGGCGTGCTCGGCGCGATGACGGGAACCATTGGCAGCATCCAGGCTACCGAAGTGCTCAAGCTCATCCTCGATGTCGGCGAGCCGCTCGTGAACCGGCTGCTCCTGTACGACGCACTCGCCCTCGAGTTCCGCATCGTCAAGGTGCGCCGCGACCCGGAATGCCCCCTTTGCGGTGACAACCCCACCATCCACGAACTGATCGACTACGAACAGTTCTGCGGCGCGCCCATCCCGCAGCCGCCCGGCCAAGTGCTCAA
>JAFKFP010000041.1:0-7292 GCA_017308185.1 bacterium
AATGACCACCTGCTGATTGAGCCCTACATCAAGCACCCGTGGGGCGGTTCCACGCCGAAGATCACCATCCCGGGGGACAAATACTTCGTGATGGGCGATAACCGCACGAACAGCCTCGACAGCCGCAGCCCGCAGGTCGGCCTCATTCCGCGCGACCTGATGATCGGCAAGGCGATGCTCACGTACTGGCCGCTGAGCCGCTTCGGCCTCGCACCGAACGCCTCGCCAAAGCTTTCGCAGACGCAGACCACGCCGCAGGTGGCTCTGGAAGGCAGCGCATTCGCCGCAGGGTCATAGCCCTTCTGGCACCTGTGCCGCTACGCTTCGATGTATGACCTATGACCTTGAGGCAGAGCTCCAGGCGCGCGGGGGCATCCTGCGCGGGCACTTCCAGTACGCCAGTGGCCGGCATGGCCCCGTATACGTGGAGAAGTTCCGCATACTCCAGTGGCCCGATGTCACCGGCGAAGCCTGCGGCCGCATCGCCCAGGCGTTCGCGGGCAAAGGGAACCTGGTGGCCGGGCCCACCACAGGCGGAATCATCATGGCGTACGAGACCGCACGTCACCTTGGCCTGCGCAGCATCATCGCCGAGCGCCGCGAAGACGGCCCCGGCCGCGAGTTCCGCCGCGGCTTCGAGATCGGCCCAGGCGACCACGTCATCGTCGCGGATGACGTGCTGACAACCGGCGGAAGCATCCGCGACGTACTGGATGCCGTCCGCGCGCGCGGCGCCGAGGTGGCAGGGATAGGCGTCCTCGTCGACCGCACCGGCGGCAAAGTTGATTTTGGCGTGCCGCTGTTCGCCTGCCTCGAACTCCCCATGGCCTCATATGCGCCGGAGGAATGCGCGCAATGCGCCGCTGGCGAGCCGCTCACCGTCACCTAGGTCGAACCCCTGGGCGATGGTGGCTGTTGGCGGACTATTTCGCCCAGGCGATGACCGTCTTGATATCCGTATCCGCGGGCTTCCCGAATGCGCGCTCGAATTCGCCGGGGGTGTGCCGGCTCGTGATGAACGCTTCGATGACCCCCGGCCATTTCGCCAGCGCCAGTTCGAGGTCGCGGATGGCGAGCGCGAAGTGCTCGTGGCTCGCGTTCACGCTGCCCACCACGAGCTTGTTGCCGAGCACCAGCTCACGCAGGAGGTCTCCTGCGGCCACAGGGATCTCGCGACCGCCGGAGGGGATCCCCGTGAGCACATAGACCCCGTTTGTCGCCAGCGCGTCGATCAGATTGATCTCGACGGCAGCGGCCCCCGTTGCATCCAGGATCAGGTCGAAGGGGCCGGCGTGGTGCGCGTCGAGGTCCGTGGCTTGTACTTCGCGGCCATCAATGTAGCGGGCGCTCATGGCTTTGAGCCCGACCACACGGTTGGCGTCCTCATCGACGATATCCATTCCAGTCACATCAAAGCCGCGCAATTTGAGCGCCATCGCCGCGAGCAACCCCACAGGGCCGATGCCGGCCACGAGCGCGCGCTTGCCAACCTCGTCGTACTCCGGCAGCCGTGCCCGCTGGATCAGGATCGCTTCCGCGATCGCCTTTTCGGCCACGGAGGTAGGCTCGGCGAGCACTGCCACCGCGGCCACCCCCTTCGGCACGGGGATGATATTGCCGCGGTCGTCCACCACGCGTTCGCACTGGTAGCCGTCGCGGCCTCGAATGCCGCGTTCGGTGTAGTCGCCGCTTTCGCAGAAGCCAGGACGGCCGGCGTTGCACGGGCCGCAATGCCCGCACCCTCGCCGCACCGTGAGCACCACGTCGTCGCCGGCGTGGAGGTCGGTCACACCCTTTCCTGCCTCTACGACACGTCCGCGCATCTCATGCCCAATGACCAGTTCATCGCTTCCCGGTGGCGCGTCTGCGCGCCCGCCGCTCACCTCTTCGCGGTCTGTCCCGCAGACACCCACTTCAACCACGTCAATGACCACATCGTTGTCCGCAGATACGACAGGTTCAGGACGCTCGACCCGGATGGCGCCGGTCTTCCCGGGATGGATGGCGATCGCGTGCATGGCATACCTCCAGCTTGCGGCATTGCGGTAAAGGGATATCGTACCACGATGCCGGTCGGTGGCATCCGCCGTCCAGTCCTGAAGCGTCGTATCCTGTCTCAAACGCGTGCAAACGTGACTGCGCGGCGCCGCGATATGCGGCGTGCCTGTCTGAGGGGAATGTCTGCGTGGGGTGGATTCCGCACGGGTACGCAACGCACACACGTCCATCGCTGCTCGCCGCAATCGCGATCTTCCTGCTCGCCGGTATGGCCTGCAATGACCTGAATGCTGCGCCCCGTTCCGAAACCGCCGCCAACACACTTCACACATGCACCCCGTCGCATCAACCATTTCCTCCCGGCGAAGCCGTCTTTTGCGCCGACCCTGCACCGATGGAATCCGCACGCGTCGTGCGAGTGGTCGATGGCGATACCATCCGCGTCAAGCTCGCCGGCCGCGAAGAGACGGTGCGCTTCTACGGCATCGATACCACGGAGCGCGGCGAGCCCTGCTTTTCGGAGGCAAGCAGGCGCACGGCGGAGCTTGTGGGGCCGGAAGTGCGTTTGCGGCGCGACGTCCGCGAGCGCGACCGCTACGGCCGCCTCCTGCGTTACGTCTACACGTCGACCGGTCTGAGTATCGGCGCCGAAATGGTCTCGGAGGGATTGGCCCACGCCTGGCGGGCGGATGGCGCCCTTCGCGTCCCGCTCATCGCACTCGAAGAGGCCGCCCGCGCGTCCGCAAACGGCTGCCTATGGGACTGGACGAGCTTGCCCAAACGGCGTATGCTGGGCCGTTAGCTAGAGCGTGGAGAAACAAGAAGTATGCCGAACAATCGCGAGGTGCGGCTGGCATCCCGGCCAACTGGCTGGCCAACCGAGCAGAACTTCGAATTCGCCGACTCGGAAGTGCCTGAGCCCGGCGACGGCGAGGTGCTCGTCCGCAACGTCTTCATGTCGGTCGACCCCTACATGCGCGGCCGCATGAACGACGTGAAATCGTACACGCCGCCGTTCGCGCTCCACGAAACCTTGCAGGGAGGGGCTGTAGGAAGGGTCGAAGCCTCGAACAACGCATCCTTTTCCATCGGCGATTACGTCTCGAGCAACCTCGGCTGGCGCGAATGGTTTATCTCGGATGGCCGCGGCATCGGCAAGATCGACACCACACTGGCAGCGCCGGAAGCGTATCTGTCAGTGCTTGGTGGCACCGGCTTCACCGCCTATGTGGGCCTCCTCGACCTCGGCCAGCCGACGCCGGGCGAAACGATCTTCGTCTCAGCCGCAGCGGGTGCGGTAGGCAGCATCGTGGGACAGATCGGCAAGATCGTGGGCTGCCGCGTAGTAGGGAGCGCCGGCTCCGATGCGAAGGTCTCATGGCTGCGCGACGAACTCGGGTTCGATGCCGCCTTCAACTACAAAGTCGAAGGCATCGAGGATGCGCTCGCGCGGCTCTGCCCCGACGGCATTGACGTGTACTTCGAAAACGTCGGCGGCGACCATCTCCAGGCCGCCCTCAACCACATGAACCCGTTCGGCCGCATCGCCGCGTGCGGCATGATCTCCCAGTACAACAACGCCACACCGCAACCGGGCCCGAACAACCTCTCGGCCATCGTCCGCCAGCGTCTCACCATCCGCGGCTTCATCGTCTCGGACCACGCAGACCGCCGCCCCGATTTCGTGCGCGATATGTCGGCGTGGCTCAGCGATGGCCGCGTGAAGGACCGCGTGACCATTGTCGAAGGCATCGACAACGCGCCGGCGGCGTTCCTCGGCCTGCTCCGCGGCGAGAACATCGGCAAGATGCTCGTGAAGTTATAAGTTGCAGGTTGCCAGTTGAGAGCGCCAGGCTGTCTCCGGCAGCGGCTTGCAACTGTTCCGGCAGTACTGGCTATGCCAACCTGCAACTTACAACTCGGGAGGAACGATCTGATGGCGAACATGCCAGGCATGGGCAACGAACCAACGATGCCAGCGCAGCTTTCGACGCTCGTACAGCGCGTGCTCGACTATTCGAGTGCGGGCATCGCCGGGCTATCGGTTGAGCAGCTCGCGGATACGTGGGGCGGCCGCACGAACTCGCCGGGCTGGGATGTCTGGCACGTCGTCCGGACCATCGACAACATCATCCACTTCGTGTTCGAACGGGAGCAGCCGGTCTGGCTCCAACAGCACTTCGATGAGCAGTGGGGCATGCCGAAGGTGGACCAGGGCACCGGTCAGGACCCGAACGATGCCTACTCGATGGCGTTTCCCGAGGCTGCGGAACTCGACCGCTACATCAAAGCGGTCCGCGGGGCCGTCGTCCCTCGCATCGCCGCAATGGATATGGACTACCTGTCGTCTACGCTCTTCATCCGCCCCTGGGGCGAGATTCCACGCATGGAGGCCATCGCTCACGGCCTCATCGGTCACGGCAACGGCCACCTCGGACGTGTCTCAATGGCCCGTTCCCTCTGGGGCCTGCCCGGCCTGGGGTATTGAGGGATGGGCAATGAGGGATGAGGGATGAGTGCGGGAAGCGACGCCGCCGCAGCACTCAGGGCTCATCACGCAGCGCCGATTACCGATAGTTGCCGAACTTCAGCTCGATCCCATAGTCCTGGCCCTTCAGGAACTGGATGACCTGCTGGAGTTCGTCGCGGCTTGGCGCCGACACGCGCACGGCGTCGCCCTGCACCTGCGCCTGCGCCTTCTTATACTTCTGCGCCTTGATGTCCTTCACGATCTGCTTCGCAACGCCGGTCTCAATACCCTGCGTGAGCCGCACTTCCTGCCGCAGGGTCCCCGCAGCAGCCTTCTCGGGTTCCGATTTGTCAAGATTCTGGAGCGGCACATTCCGTGCAATGAAACGCGCGTCGAGCACCTGCCAGATGGCACCGAGCTTGTAATCGTCCGTCGTATGGATACTGAACTTCGCGCCTGTGCGGTCGTAATCGATCTCCGCGACGACATTCTTGAAGTCGAAGCGGTTCGCTATCTCCTTACGCGCCTGGTTGAGCGCGTTGTCAACCTCCTGGAGGTCACAGCCGGTCGTGATGTCGAAGGATTCGTCCTTTGCCATGCGGATAGTGTAGGCGCGCGCTCGAGCGGTGGGAACGCGGCCGGTGACCGCGCCATGCGCTCCTCAATGTGAATCATTAGAGAGGGGACCGCTTCGGCCTTGACCGTTCAGTGCGCAAGCTGGCACCATTAGCGAAAACTTTCACAATCGGCGGCAAGGGTGGTCATTATGGCTGGCATGGACGAAAAGCTCGAAGGCATCTATTCGGATATTGTGCGGCGCAACGCGGGCGAGGCTGAGTTCCACCAGGCGGCGCGCGAAGTGCTGGAGTCCCTCGGGCCGGTGCTCGCCAAGCGGCCCGAACTCGCCGAGATGAAGATCATCGAGCGCATCTGCGAGCCCGAACGCCAGGTTATCTTCCGGGTGCCGTGGCAGGATGACTCGGGCGAGGTCCACGTCAACCGTGGCTTTCGCGTCCAGTTCAATAGCGCCCTCGGGCCATACAAGGGCGGTCTTCGCTTCCACCCCTCCGTCTACCTGGGCATCATCAAGTTCCTCGGCTTTGAGCAGATCTTCAAGAACGCCCTCACGGGTCTCCCCATTGGCGGCGCCAAGGGCGGCTCCGATTTCGACCCCAAAGGTCGCACCGATACAGAAGTCATGCGCTTCTGCCAGAGCTTCATGACCGAGCTCTACCGCCATCTCGGCGAGTATCGCGACGTCCCCGCCGGCGATATCGGCGTGGGCGCACGCGAGATTGGCTACCTGTTCGGCATGTACAAGCGCATCACCAACAATTACGAGTCGGGGGTCCTCACCGGCAAAGGCCTCGGCTGGGGCGGCTCGCTCGTGCGCACCGAAGCGACCGGCTACGGCGCCGTCTACTTCGTCCAGGAGATGCTGAAGGCTCGCGGCGAAACGCTCGATGGAAAGCGCTGCATCGTCTCCGGCTCGGGGAATGTCGCGATCTACACCATCGATAAGCTCCAGCACCTGGGCGCGACGGTCGTCGCCTGCTCCGACTCCGACGGCTACGTCCTCGATGAGGGCGGCATCGATGTGGCGCTGCTCAAGCAGATCAAGGAAGTGGAGCGGCTCCGGCTTACCGCCTACGCCGACCGCAGGCCCGCGTCGCGATTCGTACCTGGCGGGAATATCTGGGAGATCCCCTGCGAGGTAGCGATGCCTTCGGCGACACAGAACGAACTCAACGGCCGCGACGCCGCGACGCTCGTGAAGAACGGGTGCATCGCCGTCGGCGAAGGCGCGAACATGCCCACGACACCGGATGGCGTGAAGATATTCCTCGATGCGGGCGTACCGTTCGGAGTGGGCAAGGCCTGTAATGCGGGCGGCGTCGCGACGTCGGCCCTCGAGATGCAGCAGAACGCGAGCCGCGATTCGTGGACGTTCGAATACACGGAACAGCGCCTTGCACAGATCATGCGCGACATACATCGGACCTGCTACGCCACCGCCGAAACGTACGGCGCGCCGGGCAACTACGTCCTCGGCGCGAACATCGCCGGCTTTATCCGCGTGGCCGAAGCCATGGTGGCGTTCGGGGTGGTCTAGCGCGCAAGCCAGGCCAATTTGTCGATGACGCGCGCAGCGGTGTCCGGGCCTAACGCGCGCATATCCCGTCGCCGAACTCGACTGATAAGGTCATCGGGAGAGCCCAAGCTCGCGCGCCATTTCGTCGAGCGAAATACCCGGCTCGTCGGACGCCAGGCGCTTCTCCATTTCCACCCCGAACTCTCCGCTTCCAGTTGCTTCAGGAACTCCTCTGGGAGCTCCCCCCGTCGTCCGGCAGGTTCTCGGCAATCCCTGCCAGCATTTCGACCAGCACTTCCCCGACTACGTCGTGCATCATAGCGGCGAATCTTTCATATTGGGGTGTATTTGTCGCATGCATGCTGTCCTACCGGATGACGAAGTAGCGCGCCTCGGGATGGTGCACGATGACTGCGCTCGTCGACTGCTCCGGGTGCCATTGGAACGTCTCACCAAGTTCCACGCCGATGCGCTCCGGCCCGAGCAGTTGCGCGATCTTTGTCTGCTCTTCCAGGTCCGGGCAGGCGGGGTAACCGAAGGCGTACCTCGACCCCTGGTAGCCCTGCGCGAACAGCTTTCGCATGTCCGTCGCGTCATTGCCGGCTATGCCGAGCTCTTCGCGGACACGCTTGTGAAAGTATTCCGCGAATCCTTCTGCGCTTTCGACAGAGAAGCCGTGGAAGTGCAGGTAGTCGCGGTACTCGTTGGCTGCGAAAAGCTCGTGCGCGTACT
>JAFKFP010000041.1:7344-7953 GCA_017308185.1 bacterium
GCGCGTACTCGGTGGCGCGCGGTCCCATGGTCACGAGGCTGAGCGCCACCACGTCATACGTACCGCTTTCGACCGGCCGGAAGAAATCGGCAATGCACAGCCGCTTTCCCGTGGGCTGCCTTGGGAAATGGAACCGCACCGGGTCCCCGATGGGCTTCGACCCATCCCAGCCGGGCCACGTGATGAGGTCGTTCCTGTCGGCCTGGCAGGGGAAATAGCCATAAACAGCGTCGGGGACGAGGAGATGTTCGGAGATAGCGCTCTCCTGCAACCGCCGGAAAATGGGCCGGACCTCGTCCTCGACGAACGCCGCGTATTCCGCGTCTGTCCGATCGCCCTTTTGGTACTGCCACTGGCCGCGGAAGAGTGCGACCTCGTTCATGAACGGGAAGATGTCACGGAGGGAGAGACCGCGGACCACGCGGCTGCCCCAGAATGGCGGCGTTGGCACCGGCGCGTCGCGGCGGATGGCGCTTTCAGCGTAGTCCTGGTCGGACGGCCCTTCGGTGCTGACCGTGCCCGGGATCGGAGGCGTCTTCAGCTTCGGCACGGTCGTGCTCCACGTCGCGCCGGAAGCCGCGATAGAAGGTCGCAAGCTGTTCGTGCAGC
>JAFKFP010000042.1 GCA_017308185.1 bacterium
CGGCGATACGGGAAAGCTTCCGGCGCACGAAGTACTGCCATGTCGGGCTTCGGTCCTGCGAAAGGAGCTAAGCGGAGATTAAGAAGAAGACCGGTACCGCCGTCTGCCCGAAGAGGTGGACCACCCGCACCCACACCACCTCCTGGTGAGGTGTCGTGTCCCACGGGCTGAACCAGGCGTGCAGATACACAACGAGCACTATCGCCACTCCCCGGAGCACGTCGAACTCGGGGATGTAGCGGTGCAGCCGCTGTATCTCAGCGTGCGTGGCAGTCGCAGGGGCACTTGCCGCCGTTGTGGTCATTATCCGAGTGTCGGCGGGCGCGCCCACTCGAACGATGCCGCCACGTACCCGCCACGTTACGGATCCATCAAATTCGCCCGCGGTTAAGGCCGCGGATAGTGCCGGCGCCGCGAAAGCGGCCGGCCCGGAACGCGCCCTACACCTGTTTCCAGGCCGATCCTTCCGGGCCGTCCTTCACCTCGATGCCGAGTGAGGTCAGCCCGTCGCGCACATGGTCCGCGAGTTGCCACTGCTTTGCCGCGCGCAGTTCGGAGCGCAACTGCACGAGCAGGTCGATGAAGGGAGCAGCCTCTTGCGAGCCCCGCTGCGGTTGCGCCAGCGTCAACCCCAGCACCCCGGCGAGTTCGCGCAGCGTCTCCTGCGCCGGCCGAATGTCGCGGCCCCGGTCGCGGCCCCGGTTGATCTCGCGAGTGAGGTCGAACAGCGCCGCGAGTGCCTGCGGGGTGTTCAGGTCATCGTCCATGGCCGCGATGAACCGTTCGCGCGTGGCCTCGCCGTCCACGGGAGGCGTGTACATCTGCTCCGGTTGCGCCGCGAATGCCGCCTCGCGCAGCCGCTCCGCCCCCGCCTTCGCTGCATCCAGCGATTCCGGCGCGTACTTCAGCGGGCGGCGGTAGTGGCTTGTGATCAGAAACAGCCGCAGCGCGTCAGCACTATGAGTCGCCAGCGCCTGGTTAATCGTGACCAGGTTCCCAAGCGACTTCGACATTTTCTCGTCGCCCAGTTGCAGGTGCGCGTTGTGCATCCACGTCGCTGCGAACGGCGTCTTCCCGGTGTACGCCTCGCTCTGCGCAATCTCGTTTGTGTGGTGCGGGAAGATCAGGTCCGCGCCGCCGCCATGGATGTCGATCTGTTCGCCCAACGTCTTGAGCGCCATCGCCGAGCACTCGATGTGCCAGCCCGGCCGTCCCTGCCCCCACGGACTCTCCCAGCTTGGTTCGCCAGGCTTGGCAGCCTTCCACAGCGCGAAGTCGAGAGGGTCGTCCTTCAGCTCCGTCGGGTCCACCCGCGCACCACTCACGAGGTCATCGATATCCCGCTTCGACAGCGCGCCGTAGCGTGCGCCGCCAAATTCGCGCACACGATAATAGACATCGCCCCCCGAAGCATACGCGAAGCCCTTTTCGATGAGCCCCTCGATGAACCGCACGATTTCCGGCACCAGCTCCGTGACGCGCGGATACTCGTGCGCCGGCAGCACGTTGAGTTCCTTCAGTTGCCGGTGGTAGTCGGCGATGTTCTGTTCGGCCAGCTCCGACATCTCGATGCCCAGCCGCTGGGCACGGTCGATGAGCTTGTCATCGATGTCGGTGAAGTTCTGGACATGCTTCACCGGTATGCCGCGCCAGTCCAGGTAGCGGCGCAGCACATCGAACACGATCGCCTGCATGGCGTGGCCGACGTGGCTCTCACTGTAAGGCGTGACACCGCAGACATACAGCCGCAGCACGCCATCCGCTGCAAGCGGGATAATCTCGTGCTTCTTGTTGGTCAGCGTATCGAAGATCTGCATGGTGCCTCGCAAGATGCCAGCGCGGGCCGTGCCAGCGCCGGTCGTAGGTGAAAAGGTACGAGAATCGCGCTCAGAGCGCAGCGCCAGCGGCCCGCCCACCGCTCGCTGTACACGTACACCGGCCGGCGACCGCGATCGTCCGCACCGAGGCCTCTGCGTCCACCATCATCGCAACCAAGCGTACCATGCGCGCCGCGCTCAGACCGCACACGGTCACTTCAACAACTGCTCAACGTCCGGCCCGCCTTCAGTACTCACGATGCCGTTCGCAGCCATGGCGGCGACCTCGTCGGCGTTCATGCCCAGCAGCTGGTGCAATACCGCGGCCGTATCTCCCCCAAAGTCCGGTGGCGGCCCCTTGATGCCGCTCTCGCTCCGCGACATCCGCAGGGGAGTGTTCGCAATCCGTAGCGTGCCTGCCGTAGGGTGCGTTACCTCGCGCACCATCTCCCGGTACTGCACCTGGGGGTCTGCCAGCATCTGGGGGATGGTGTTCACCGGGCCAGATGGAATGCCCACCGCTTCGAACTCGGCCAGCCAGTGCGCAGATGGCTGCTTCCTGAGTGCTGCGGAGAGCAGCGGCTCGAGCTCGGCATGGTGTTGTGTCCGTTTCGGGCCGGTGTCGAACCGAGGGTCGTCCATCAACTCTGGCACCCCGAGCAGACCACAGAAGATGTTCCACGGGTTCTCTGAGCCGAAACCCAGCGCGACCACAATGTACCCATCGGCAGTGGGGAACGCCTGGAACGGTGTGGCCGTAGGGTGTCGCGTACCGATCGGCTCCGGCGCCTTTCCGGTGACGCCGTACCGCATGATTGCGTTCTCGAGCACGCTCACCTGGCAATCGAGCATGCTGATGTCGATGTGCTGCCCCTTGCCGCTCCTCTGCCGCTCGTGCAGCGCCGCCAGGATGCCGATCGCGGTGTATAGGCCCGCGGTCACGTCCCCGTAGGACACGCCCGGGCGTATCGGGCCCCGCCCCGGCTCACCCGTAATCGACATCACGCCGCCCATCCCCTGCACGACGATATCGAGCGCCGGCCGGTTCTTGTACGGTCCCGTCTGCCCGAAGCCCGAGGTGCTCGCCATGATGAGCCGCGGGTTGCGCTCGCTCAGTGCCCTGTAGTCGAGGCGCAGCTTCTCCATCGTGCCCGGGCGAAAATTCTCCATCACGACATCGACCTTCTCGGCCATCTGCATGAAGAGCTCGCGGCCCTCGTCTTTGCTCAAGTCGATGACCGCCGAACGCTTGCCACGGTTCACGCTGAAGAAGTAGCCGCTCCATCCGTTCTGGTATGGCCCGCTTGTGCGCGAGATGTCCCCCCAGGGCGGCCGCTCGACCTTGATCACATCCGCGCCAAGGTCACACAACACCATTGAGGCGTATGGGCCCGCCAACACCCACGTCAGGTCGAGGATCGTCACATCTTCCAGTGGTCGGGCCATGGCACACTCGCGGTTTCAGAAGGTATTCCTGTTATGCCCGTCCCGTCCGCTACCTTCAACCGCTGCGGCCGCACCGCGCATTGCATCCTCATGCCCGTCAGCCGCCCGGCTCGCGCTGCTACACCCCGGCGTAGCTGTGCAGGCCCGTCACCCACAGGTTCACGCCAAAGTACGTGAACATCACCAGCGCCCACATGATCACCAGCCACCACATCGGGTCGGGCCGCCAGCCGCGACGGATGCGGGCCGGCACGATCCGCCGGATCCCCGGCGCGCCCGCCACCGACCCGTTCCCCGCGCGTGCATGGAAATACGCGGCCATGCTGAGCCATGTGACCAATGCACTGGTCTCCTTCGGGTCCCAGCCCCAGTAGCGGCCCCATGCACTGTTCGCCCACCACGCGCCCAGCGCGATTCCGGCCGCCAGCAGTGGGAAGCCGATGATCACCGCACGGTGCGCAAGGTCTGCCGCCGCATCCGCGCTCGGCAGCGATGCGAACCGTCGGTGCCCTTCGCCTCCCTGCACGAGATAGACCACCGCGCCGCAGAACGCCACCGTGAGCACTGCGTACGAAATCATCATCGTACTCACATGGATCGTGAGCAGTGGACCGTTCTGAAGGGCCGGGATGAGTGGCACGATATGCGTCGGGAAGAGCGTCGCGATGCCAAGCACGATGCACACGATCGGCAGGGCCACCACCCCGAAGCGCCGCTGGTGTGTGAACGATTCGAACACCAGGTACGCCGCCGCGATGCCAAACCCGAACGTAGCCGTGAACTCATAGAGGTCAGCGATCGGCGCATGGCCCGTCGCGTCCCAGCGCGCTGCCACCATGCCGCCGAGGAAGATCACCGCGAACGCCAGGAATGTGGTCGCCATACGCCCGATACCTGCGTTCGGCACGCCCGTTGCGCCCGAGACCGTCACCGTGCCCGCGCTCGTCTGTGCGGACATGCGTCGTAACGATACCGTCGCGCTCGCCACAAAGGCGATGTAGGTCGCGGCGGCGAGAATGGCTGCCGCGAACCCGGACCAGAAGAGGTAGATAGAGAGTTCAGCCACGGTTCGTTCCTCGCGTCACAATCCTAGCGCGGGGAGGGGCGGAGTGCGAGGTTCAGGGTAAACGCATGAGGAAGCGCCCGTACGGCCGGTAGCTCATGTTTCAATTCGTTCTGCCCATGACTCAGGCCGGCGCTTGCTATGGAAGCAGGACACGATCAGAAAGGCGTTCGGATTCTCAAGCGCCGCAGCGATGGCGACATCAATCGCTCGTATGAATCGCTACCCCAGGCCCGCTACACGGGCGTCGTACCACGCACACGCCTCTTCGAGTTCGGCCCGTGCGGCCGGATGGAAAGTCGCCTGCGTCATCCGTGGCGACGGAGCAATTCATCTCGCAGCTGCGGCCATGGCATCCCGATGTCGGGATTCGCCCGGTACTCCGCAATGCGACCTTGAATCTCCGCATGTTCGTCCTCGGAGAGCTCCAGCGCCGGCTCTTCGTCGGCGATGCTTTCCCAGATCTCCGTGACGAGTTCTATCCGCTCGGCGACAGAGAGATCACGATAGTCGCCGACTATATGCATCATAGCACTCAGTATAGCAGCCCCAGGAGCGTTCGCCGTATGGAGGTGGGCGCCCGAATAAGGCGATGCTAGCCCTTATGCGAACCCAACGGACGCCGCGCCCACTGCTCCCAGACGCTCCACGCCAGCTTGTTCGCGCCATCGCTGTGCCGCAGCCCGGTGTCCTTGTACGCCGTGTCCGTGCCTGTCACCGCATACGAAGGGTCGAACGGCGCTTCCCATGACACCAGCATAAATCCCAGCTTCTCCGCATCGCCAAGCAGCCGGTTGAGATACGCCTGCTGGTCCTGCTCCGAACCCGCCACGGCCTGCCCTTCGACAGGCGCCGACGGGTACCCTGCCGAAACGACAAGCACATCGCCGGTCCAGTGGTCGCGCACCTGCGCGTAATACGCAGCCGGGATATCCCCCGCGCTCTTGATGCTGCCGAGATACGGGTACGTACTGAACGCGAA
Organism: bacterium; assembly: GCA_017308185.1. Lineage (GTDB taxonomy): Bacteria > Chloroflexota > Dehalococcoidia > Tepidiformales > Tepidiformaceae > JAFKFP01. The sequence continues at coordinate 5,309 of JAFKFP010000042.1, forward strand.
AGCATCCATCTTGCCCGTGAAAGCGTCGAGCATCTGCCAGTCCGGTGGATGCACGTCGCTCGCCGTGCCCAGCAGGTCTTCGAGCTGGAACGTCGGGAAGACCTTCACCTTCGGGCTCGCCGCCTTCGCGATCGAGTACGCCTCGTCGTACAACGTGACGAAGTCGTTGAATTGGTCGCGGTTGCGCTCATACAACATGTTGATTTCCACGCCGATCGCCAGGTATTCCGGGTGGTAGTTGCTCACGACGTACGTGACGTACTCCTTGAGCGCCGATTGAATGCGCGGGTCCGCAAACCCCTTCGCCGGGTCCACTCCCGACGGCAGGTTGGCAATGCGGCTGCGCTGCACCGTCGGGTCTGTGGGGTCGATTTCGTACACCAGCTTCAGGTTGCTGTACTGCTTGAGGAGGCGTGTCTCAAGGCTCGTCGTGTCCGCAGTGTCCTTCGAGACGCTTGCACCCGGCAGAAAATCGCTCCAGGGCGGCGCGCGCCGGATGACGATCGCATCGGCATACTGCGCCGCTGTCGCAAACGTTGAAATGTACGCATCGCTCGTCCGCGCCGGCGGGATTGACCCGAACCCGAGCATGATGTTTCGCGCGTCCCCCGTGGGCGATGCGCGCTCCACCGTTGGGCCCGGGCCGCTCGCGCCGCCGGGGCCGCCTTTACATGCCGCCCCGAAGAGGCAACATCCAATCACGAGGAGCGTTACAATCAGCGTCCCGCGGGGCCGGAAAGGGATCCCTGTGAGCGTGCGCCTCACATTCCTCGCCGCCATCGTCGCCGGCCTTGTCATAGGCGGAGTAGTCGTGGGCGTGCGAGCATTCACCGGCTCATCGTCCAACTCGCGGGCTGCCGATGCGGTCTCCACGGTGACCCCGACACCTGCGGCTGGCTCGCCCGCCGCCATTGCCGGCGAATTCGCAGCAGCATGGGCAAAAGGCGATACGAAAAGCCTTTATGACCTGCTCTCCACGCAATCTCAAGGCGCACTCTCCTATCCCGCCTTTGCCCGCACCTACCAGTCGTTCTCCGACGCGACGACGGAGTCCAACATCACCGTCCGCGTCAACTCCGCCGATAACGCCCATGCGGTGCTGGCGGTACGGATGGAAACAGGCTATTTCGGGACACTCGAATACACCACCACGCTTAACCTCGTGAGCACTCCGGCGGGCACGCGCGTCGATTGGTCACCCTCCGCCGTCTATCCCGGACTCACCGAGGGGCAGCAGTTTGCCAGCGACCTCCAGCAACCGAAGCGTGGCGCCATCCTCGACCGCAACGGCAACCCGCTCGCGATCGACCAGGACGTGCAGATGCTCGGACTCAACCGCGCTGCCGTGACCGATCGAGCGGCGCTCTCCCACGCGGTCGAATCGCTCGGCTTCGATGCCGCCGCTGTCGATGCAGCCTTCGCAAGCGGCCTCGGGCAGAACCAACTCGTGGAGATTGGCCCCGTGCCGAGCGGTTCCGCTGATGCCGCGCCGGTTGTCGCGAGTCAGCAGCCCGGCCTCGTGCTCAACGACGTCACCCAGCGCGTGCATCCGCTCGGCGCAGCAGCCGCGCAGGTCGTCGGCTACACGCGCGAACTCACCGCCGACGACCTCGCGAAGCGCAAGGGCGAAGGCTACGCTCCCGGCGACCGCATCGGCGCAATGGGCATCGAAGCCGCCGAGAACGACGTGCTCGCCGGCAAGCCCGGCGGCAAGCTCGAAATCGTCGACGCCAACGGCAACACTGTGAAGACGGTTGCATCGCGCCCATTCGTACAGGGCCAGGATGTCTGGACGACGCTCGACTCGGCCGTCCTCAAGGCAGCGCAGGCGAAGCTCGGCAGCCAACCCGGCGCGAGCGTGGTGCTGGACCCTCGCACCAATACCATCCTCGCCATCAACAGCAGCCCCTCGTTTGACCCCGACGCC
>JAFKFP010000423.1 GCA_017308185.1 bacterium
GGAGGCGATCTGGTTCCTGCTGGAGCAGTCGCGATCCAGTCGCACCCGGGTCATCGCCACCGGCCCCGAAGACCTGCTCCAGGGCAGCTGGTTCAATCACTTCCCGTCCTTCGTCACCGTGCCCCCGCTGCGTGAGCGGCTCGACGACATGGCCCAGATCGTGAACGCCTTGATCGCGCAGAACGGTGGCACCGGCCGGATGCAGCCGGCGGCGATCCAGGCACTCATGCGCGAGAGCTGGGAATGCAACGTCGCCGAGCTCGAGGGCGTGATCAGGAGCGTGCTGATCAGCAGGCGGACCTGCGACCTGACGCTGAAAGACCTTCCGGACCGCTACCGGGATGGCGTCGGTCGCCGGCGCCTGAGCCGGCTCGAGCAGGTGGAGCGGGCGGCGATCGTCCGGGCCCTCGTCGAGTCCGACGGCAATCGGACCGAAGCAGCCGCCGAGCTGGGGATCGGACGCGCGACCCTCTACCGTCGGATCCGCGCCTACGAACTCGACGGGGCGTGCCTGGTCTAGGGCGCCGACCCTTCGGGTCGGCAATCCTCATTTGAGCTGGGCGTCCTCGTCCTCGCTCGGCCCGGCGATCCCGTCTGCGCCGGTGATCCCGTCTTTGAACTCCCGCATACCGCGCCCCAGGCCTTTGCCCAGGTCGGGCAGTTTTTTAGGGCCGAAGACGAGCAGTGCGATCAGCAGGACGACGCCGATCTCGAGTGGACCGATGTTTCCGAGCATCGTTAGATGCTAGTCGCGGCGACCTCAACTGAACGTCTCAGGATGAGACGGCTCAGTCCTCGCCGGGCGGCGGACTAGAAGAGGTCCCACCACTCTTCACGCGAGCGAGCCTCCTCGCCCGACATCTGCTGGATCACCCGTCCCGACCGCAGGATGTAGGCGCGATCGGTGATGCGGACCGCCTGGTTGACGTTCTGCTCGACCATGATCACCGACACCCCTTGCTTCTCGACCAACCCCTGCAGCGTGGTGATCAATTGCTCCACCACCCGCGGGGCGAGTCCGAGCGATGGCTCGTCGAGCATCAGCAGGCGCGGTTGTGACATCAGGGCCACGGCCAGGCTCAGCATGCGCTGCTCGCCGCCGCTCATCGTCCCCGCCTTCTGCTCGCGTCGCTGCTGGAGGATCGGGAACATCGTCAGCACCGAATCGCGCGTCTCGGCGGAGGAC
>JAFKFP010000043.1 GCA_017308185.1 bacterium
CTGCCGTTTGAGATCGGCGCGGCGCTGCAGTGTGCGAGCGCGGGGGTGTATTGGCTGTTCTTCCGGCACGTACGGCCGCCCGAGGAGTCGGAGCCAGTGGTTGAGCCGGCACGCCAGGCGCGGAGGGGTGAGCCAGCCGATGTCACAGCGGGCGGCGGCTCGTAGCAGACGTGCAAATGGCCCCGGGTCTATGCCCGGGGCCATCAAGGTTTCTGTTGGCTTCCCACCATGGTTCGTCAATCCATGGCCGAAAAACCGTCATTGCGCCGACACGTTACTTATCCATGCCGCTCCTCCTGGAGCGATCCAGGCAACACGTTTTCGTGTTTTCGTGCCCGGGGAACTAGACGTTCGGGAAAGCAGGCCGGCGACGGTAGAGTACCTGGCCCGCACAGCGGCGAGCCTCACCTCTGCACAATAAAGACTCCGAAGACGGCGTGCAGCTTGCTTCGCATAGCGCTAAACCTCCGTCACTTCCGTGCTGGCCCCAGCGGTTCAACCAGGGCGACTCGTTGCACGGTTGATACATTCACAGTACACCTGCCGCCGGGGTTGTCAATGCTTTTTTCGACGATCTTTTCGGACGTCTCGGGGTGCTACTTTACGTCGCTAGCGAGCCTCTTCGAGGAGCTCATCGACGATGAGCACAGGCAGCACGGATGCGGCGCGGAGGAGCTACCGGTCGTTCGTGATGAAGGCGTCTGCATCGGCTTCGGCCGAGGCTAACCGGTTATCGAGACTTCACTCCTCGTGCTCGAGTGCGAAGGCGTCGTGCAGCGCGGTCACCGCGTCGTTCACACGGTCGACATCGATGATGCAGGTTAGGCGGATTTCGCTGGTGGAAATGAGCTCGATGTTGATCCCTGCATCGAACAGTGCCCTGAACATGCGGGCGGCGTACCCGTGGGCGGTCTGGATGCCGACGCCCACGATGCTGACTTTGCCGAGGTTGGGGTTCGCGGTGTAGCCATTGGCGCCGACACTCGCGCAGATCTGCTCCATGAGCGGCTCGGCGCGGCGGATATCCCTACGAGCGAGGGTGAACGTAAGGTCGGTAAGTTGATGTTCGCTGGCGTTCTGGACGATGGTGTCGACGCTGATGCCGGCAGCCGCGAGCGGCTCGAAGATGGTAGCGGCGATGCCGGGATGGTCCGGCACTCCGCGGACGGTAATCTTCGCGACGTCGGTATCGTGGGCGATGCCGCGGACTTTGTTGCGTTCTTCCAATTCGGATTCTCCGTGGATAAGGGTACCGGGGGCATCGACCATGCTCGACAGCACGAGGAGGGGCAGGTCGTACACGGACGCGAGTTCGACGGCGCGGTTGTGGATAACCTTCGAGCCCTGGCTTGCGAGTTCGAGCATCTCTTCGTAGGTGATGTCTTTCAGTTTGCGCGCTGCAGGGACGATGCGTGGGTCGGCGGTGTAGACGCCTTCGACGTCCTTGCAGCTTTCGCACCGGTCGGCGCCGATGGCGACGGCGAGCGCGACGCCGCGCGTGACGATCTCCTGGTCATCGGTGGTGCCCTGGAAGCCGGCGACGATTGGCACGCGGCCGGCTGCGAGTTCGGCACGGACACGGTCGGCTTCGATGCGGGCGATAAGACCCGAACCGTACGAAGCCTTGCTGAAGATGCCGGCCTGCTGTGCGGTGAGACCGATTGCCTCCTGGCCGAGTGCCTTGAGCGCCATGGCGACGAGCGCGATGGACATCTGTTCGCCCGTCGATAGGAGCATGTCGAGCTCGCGCGGGTCCGGGACGGGCGAGACGGAAAGGGCGAGGTCGACGAGTTCATCGGTGGTGTTGCCCATGGCCGAAACAACAACAACAACCTCGTCACCGGCGCGTACGCGCTGGATTACGCGGCCGGCGACATGGCGGATGCGTTCGGCATCGGCGACGGACGTGCCGCCGTATTTCTGGACTACGAGCATGCCGGAAGGGTACGCCGGGAGGGGGCTACGCGGGAGTGCGAGGGGCGGCGAAGGCCGTTCATGGCTGACGGTGATTGGGCTATAGCGCGCCGATGATACAGGCATAACAAATAGGTTTTTCCCGGAGATTGGCGGGCTTTTTACGTAAATCAGATGTTCGAGAGGATGCTCACCCGTAGCTTGGCCGGAGCCCCCCGACTGGAATGCTTTTGAAACGAATCATGCCAACCTCTGTACGCCGCTGCTTGCTAATCCTTCCAATCGCGTTGGTGGCGGCCGCGATCTTCGCATCGCCCGGCGGTGCAACAGCACAGACCAGTACCGACAACGGCCCGATTGCGAGTACTGCTCTCCAATACCTGAACACGCATGGCGGCCAATGCTGGACGTTCATGCGGCAGGTGGTGAAGCAGGCCACGGGCCGCACGGTAGGTTTCGATTACCGCCAGGGGTTTTTCGACGCCGGGGCAGTGGAAGTGACGGCGGCGCAGGCGCAGAACGGCGACATCATCCAGATCGACAATGATGCAGACACTTCGCCTTCATCTTATGTCGACGGACAGCACACGGCGATCATCCTCGAGAATCTTGGCGGCGGTGTGTTCAACGCGATTGATTCGAACCAGAACTGGGACGAGATGGTGCGGTTGCGGCCGAACTATAACCCGTACGCGATGGCCGCAGCCAAGGGCCTCCAGGTGCATATCTACCACATCCCCGGGGGTGGGCCGGCCGATGCTTCGAACGGCAACCTCGCATCCGCGTCCACTTCCAGCACTTCATGGAGCGTCGGTGACAAGGGTACGGTCGAGGCGGACCCGGGGTGCCTGAACCTTCGCGCGGCGGCGGGACTGAGTGAAGCGGTGTCAACGTGCCTCCCCACGGGGACGCCGGTGACGGTGCTGGCGGGTCCTATGTCGCTCGACGGCTATGAGTGGATACAGGTGCAGACGCCATCGACGAGCGGATGGGTGGCGGCGTTATACGTCGCGCCGTCGGCGAGTTCTCCTCCGGCGACAACGGCTTCCGCGAGTACGCAGGCTGTTGCCTCCACGGCGCCGCTCGGGACGCCAGCCCACGTCATCGATACGCCCGGCTGTCTGAACGTCCACGCAACGCCGGCACTGCTCGGCACGAACGTCGGATGCCTCGCGCCCGGCAGCCCGCTGACGGTGATGTCGGACCCGGTGGTATCGGCGGATGGCTACACATGGGCGCACATCACGAACGGCTTCGTGAGCGGCTACGCGGCGACGGAATTCATCGTCAACTAGAGCGGTCCCTGGATTGGCATGAGAGAGGCCGGTGCGATGCGCACCGGCCTCTTTGTTTGTGGACGCGCCTCTCTCTCACAGGGCGGGTTCGAGCGTTAGCGTCGAGCCACTGTTGCGATCCTGGCGGTGAGCTGTGGACCCGCAGCGCACATGGAACCTGGCGGTATCGAGGATGCCGGGGGCGGAGGCGATTTCGGTGTTCGCCTCGCCGCGGCCGATGCGTTCGACCACCGCGCGCGGGCGCGGGTCGAGGCTACTCGGCGCCCGCGCCTTCGGCCTCGGCGGTGGGCCGGCGAGCGGACGAAGGGGCGACGCGCAGAAGCTTCGCGGGCCAGGCCGGGAGCCACCAGTTCCAATCGCCAAAGAGTGAGACCAGGGCGGGCACGAGCATCGAGCGCACGATGGTGGCATCGAGGATGATGCCGGCGGCGAGGCCGGTAGCGAACGTCTTGACGACCGCTTCCGGTCCCGAGGCGAGCGATGCAAACGCAAGGAAGAGGATGAGCGCGGCAAATGTGACGAGCCGGCCGGTGTGTCCGATGCCTTCGATCACCGCGCGTTCGGTCGAGCCGGTGGCGTCGTATTGTTCGCGCATGCGGGCCAGGATGAAGACTTCGTAGTCCATCGAGATGCCGTAGAGGAACGCGAACACCATGATCGGCACCCAAAGCGTGATCGAACCGGTCGCAGGGATGCCCCAGATGAGGTCGGAGCCCCACCCGTGCTGCCAGACGAGCACCATGATGCCCCACGCGCCGCCGACCGAAACGACGTTGAGGAGGACGGCCTTGAGGGGAAGGAGCAACGAGCGGAAGGCGCGGGCCAACAGCAGAAACGTTGCGATGGCTATCAACGCGATCATCAGGGGGAAGGTGCCGTACACGCTCGAGATGAAGTCTTCGGAGCTGGCGACAGCCCCGCCGACTCGCGCGTGGACGTTGTGCGCGATTGGTTCAACGCGGCTCAGCGTGGCGCGGCCCGAGCTGGAATTCGAATCGGTGTTGGGGAAGACGGCGACGATCGCCTGGCCGTTTCGTTGCCACTCAGCGGGCGCTACTGCGCCATGGACGCCCTGCACGGCTGCAACGCTGGCCGCGAGGCTATTGGCTGCTTGCTGAGGCGCAAGGAGCATGATGGGCGACAACGGGCCTGGGCCGATGCCACTCTGGTTGAGCGCGGCCAGGCCGGCGTTGGCCTCGCCCGCGGAGCCGAAGTTTTTCGCCTCGGGATTGTGCACGTTGATTGTGAAAGCGGCGGCGAGGAGTGCGCCCATCACGATGAAGCCGGCGGCAGCGGCAATCCATCGGCGCCGCACGACCAGGCGGGCCCAATCTGCCCAGCGGCCGAGGGCGGCTGACGGGGCGCGATGAGGCCAATCGATGCGCGGACCGATCGTATTGAGGATGACCGGCAGCAGTGTGATCGCCACAAGGACGCTCACGAGGGGGATGAGCATGCCGCCGAATCCGAGGCCGCGCATGAATGGGACGGGCAACACCGCGAGCGCCACGAGCCCGATGGCGACGGTGGTGCCGCTGTGGATGACGGCCTCGCCGGCGGTTTCCATCGCCCGCTGGACAGCTGCCGTGTTCTCGAGGCCGCGCGCGCATTCTTCACGCCACCGCATGACCACGAGCAGTGAGTAATCGATGGCGACGCCGAGGCCTATCAGCGCGACGAGGAATTCGACAATGAAGGTGATGCTCGTGAACTCGTTCAGCAGCCCGATCAAGAGGAACGTGCCCATGATCGCGGGCAGCGCCATGAGCAACGGGATGAACGCAAGCAGGGATCCGAAGACGAACGCGAGGACAATGAGCGCGCCCACGCCGCCCAGCATGGCTTCGCTGAGGACGCCGGGGCCGCCGCCACCGCCAGTATGGCCCTCGAGCACATCGAGACCGGTCACCTTCCACGAGGCACCATCGATTGGATGCGCTTCAACCGCGCGCTGGACCACACTGGCAGCATCGCCGCTGCCGAAGCCGCTCTGCGCGCCCGGCTGAATGATGAGTGCGAATGTGGTGCGTCCATCCTTCGAAACAAAGGCGCGGTCTCCGGTTGAGGCGTACGAGGCGATGAGTGGGTGGGAGTAATATTGTGCGATGGGGGCGAGCGCCGCGTCGATCTGTTGCTTTACACCGGGCGAATCGACGGTGGTGCCTGGCGGGAGCGTGATCACGGGGACCACGGGCAGGCGGTTTCCCGCCGCGCCGTAGGTCCGGAGAATGGCCTGATTCGTTTCGAACCCTTCCTGACCCGGCTGCCGGAAGTCCTTGGAAAGGGCGCCTGTGATGCGTGACACGAACACAATCCCCAGGAGGGTGACCGCGATCCAAAAAGCTGCGACGTAGCGTTGGTGGCGAAGGATCCAGCGGGTGAACGTGGTCAAAGCGTTTTGCCTCGAGGGGCAACTGCCCCGTGCACTAGAAAGTTTGCCGGGCGAAATTTCTGCGCGTCAAATCGATATATCGTGGCCCGGTGCGCCTAACCATCGTGTGCCTGCATAGGGAACCCGTCATCCGGCAAAGGTCGGATGAGCGTCCGGTCCCCCGTCGAAAGGGAACCTGAGCCCTTTCCCGAAATGAAGTGGGGGACCGGGGCGGGTCAGGGTGCTCCTGTGTTCTCCGTTCAGGCGAGGAGGCGTTTGAGGGCTTCGACGGAGGCGGTCTCGGCCTCGACCTGGTTTTCGAGCATGACCCGGAGCGCGACATCGTCTTCCGCGTGGCTGAGCGCCTGTGCGTAGAGCTTCGCCGCTTCAGTCTCCATACGGAGGTCGTTTTCGAGCATTCGGCGCGTATCCGTCGTGGTGTCGATGGGATGGACTTCCGCGGTGGGGATGCCGCCGAGGGCGACGATCTTTTCGCCCACGAGCCTGGCATGGGTGAGCGACTCCGCGGCTTCGGCCTGGAACATTGGGAGGAACCGGGACATATCGAGGCCGCGCACCACGATGGACTGATAGGTGTACTGGAGAACCGCGGTGTATTCGAGGCTAAGGATGGCGTTGAGTTCGGCGATGACCTGTTCTTTGTTCATGCGTGCTCCATGCGGTAGGGGTCGGGGTAGGCACAGTTTATATGAGGCCGGGGCATGGCGCGGCGGGGCGAGCAGTGTTGATGGATGGATAGATGGCACGGGTATGCGCTCCAGGCCCGCCTACCCGCCTACAGGCATCCCCGCCTAAGCTATCGGTGTGGATGTGTCTGTGGTGACGGGCGACCTGATCTTCTTTTCAGCGGTGGAAGGCATCGTGGGCGCGATGGGTCATTCTGCGCGGCAGGCGACGGGCCTCACCGCCACCGGCGCCGCGGATCTGGTGGTGCTTGATTTCGCCTCAATGCCGGGCGATGCAGCGGAGATCATGGCGGGCATCGACCCTCTGCGCGCCGCTGCCTTCATCCCACATGTGGACGTCACGGCGTTCGCCGCGGCCCGCGCCAGTGGCATCGCGCACGTCCACCGGCGCGGCGCGCTTGCTGTCGAACTGCCGCGCATCCTCTCGCTTTATGCGGGGCAGTTAGACTGGGGAATCGCATGACCGAACCACGAACAATCGCCTCTCTGCTCGCCGAGCTGCCCGGCGCCACCCTCATCCGTGGCGACGCCACCCGGGTTGTCACGGGCGTCGAGCACGATTCGCGTCGCGCCGGTCCGGGCTCGCTGTTCGCGGCCATCCCCGGCTTTACCGTCGACGGTCACACGTTCCTGCCGGCGGTGAGCGAGGCGGGGGCCGCAGCCCTCCTGGTGCAGCAGGACCATGCCTCGACGGTGGGCACGCTTCCCGGCGACCCGGCGATCATCGCGGTCAAGGATACGCGCGCGGCGTTGGCGCCAGCCTCGGCGTGGTTCTACGGGCACCCGGGGCGCGAACTCGGGGTCATCGGCGTGACCGGCACGGACGGTAAGACCACGACCTCCCACCTCCTGACGAGTGTGCTCGAAGCGGCCGGGCTCGCAGTCCGGAGGCTCGCCACCGTGGATGTGCATCTGCCGGGCGAGGAAGGGCATGTGACAGACCGCATGACCACGCCCGAGGCGAACGAGGTCCAGCGGCTGCTGCGGCGGATGGCCGACGCGGGCTGTGACTGGGCGATTGTCGAATCAACCAGCCATGGGCTCGCGCTTCACCGCCTCGACTGCGTGGAGTACGACGTGGCGCTCTTTACGAACATCACGGGCGACCACCTGGACTTCCATAAGACATTTGAGGCCTACCGCGAAGCCAAGGGCCGGCTGTTCGAAGCGCTCGATACATCGGCGGATAAGGGCATCCCAAAGACGGCGGTGGTGAACGACGACGACCCGTCGGCAAACTACATGCTCGAGCGTTCGAGCGCGGGCGCGATCCGCTACGGCCTGGATTCGCGCGAGGCCGACGTTGTGGCCCGCAACATCATGCTGCGGCCCGATGGGAGCGACTTCCGCATTGTGACAGCCCACGGCGCCGTCGAGGCCTCGATTCGCCTGCCCGCTATCTTCAATGTGATGAACGCGCTGGCAGCGGCTTCGGCGGGGCTGGCCGCGGGGGTAGGGCTGGCATCGATTGCGCAGGGACTAACCGAAAACCCGGGTGTGGCGGGCCGCATGGAGCGCATCCAGGCAGGCCAGCCGTTTGAGGTTATCGTGGATTACGCGCACACGGGCGATGCTGTGCGGAAGGTGCTGGAAGTCCTTCGCCAGCTCACGCAGGGCCGCCTGACGATCGTGGTGGGGGCGGCAGGCGAACGCGACCCGGGACGCCGTTTTGGTGTTGGGCGGGCGGCGGCGGCAGGCGCGGATTTCGCGATCTTCACGAGCGAAGACCCTCGCAGCGAGGACCCGGCCGCGATCGTCCGGGAGATCGGCGACCATGCGGCGAATGCAGGGCGAGAGCGCGGCACGGACTTCATTGAGATCGAGGATCGGCGCGAGGCCATTGCGGAAGCGTTCAAGCGTGCGGCGCCAGGCGACCTTGTGGTGATCTGCGGAAAGGGCCACGAGAAGTCGATGATCTACGGGACGCAGTCGCGGCCATGGGACGACCGGCAGGTGGCGCGCGAGGAGTTGGCGAAGCTCGGGTACGCCTGATAGAAATCCTGGGCACGTACTGTAGAGTGCGCGCGTGGATATCTTCGACTGGCTGACGAAAGCAGAGTGGCTCGCGATATTGCGGATCGGCGTGGGGTTATGGTGGCTCGAAAGCGTCCGGCACAAGAACCTTCGGAGCTTCATACGCGGCGGCTCGATGAACTGGGTGGCCTCGCTGACGAAGGGCCATCCGGTGGGCTGGTGGGCCCGGGCAGTGGATTTTCTTTCGCTGCGGACGGCGCGGCGCCGGCTAGTGACTTCGTTCCTGGTGCTGGCTGGCGAGTTCTGCGTGGGCGTGAGCCTTGTCCTTGGATTGCTGACGCCCGGTGGGCTGATTGTTGGCGCGTTCCTGAACTTGAACTACCTCGTACTCGCGGGCTGGAAGGACCAGGGCG
>JAFKFP010000424.1 GCA_017308185.1 bacterium
GATCGAGCCGTCCTGGCCGAAGCTGACCTCGCGGAAGAGATAGAAGCGCAGCGCGTCGGCGCCGAAGCGCTCGATCACGACGAACGGGTCGAGGACGTTGCCGAGGCTCTTGGACATCTTTTTCTCCCCCATCAGGAGGAAGCCGTGGATCACCATGCGGCGCGGCGGCTCGAGCCCCGCGGCCATGCACAGCGCCGGCCAGATCACCGCGTGGAACTTGAGGATGTCCTTCGCCATCACGTGCAGGTCGGCGGGCCAGTAGCGCTCGGTGAGGTCCTCGCCGGGGCGGGCGAAGGTGAGCGCGGTGACGTAGTTGAGGAGGGCGTCGAACCAGACGTACATGCGCTGCTCGGGGTCCCAGGGAAGCGGCAGCCCCCATTTCAGCGTCGGCCGCGAGAGCGACACGTCCTCCAGCCCGCCCTTGATGAAGGCGACCGCCTCGTTGCGGCGGAAGTCGGGGACGACGAAGTCAGGCTGCCCCTCGTACAGCTCTTCCAGCTTGCCCTGGAACTTGGAGAGCTCGAAGAACCAGTTCTCCTCCTCGACCCAGTCCAGAGGGATCTCGTGGATCGGGCAGGTGTTCCCCGCGGCCACCTCGCGCTCGGTTTTGAAGTCGGCGCAACGGGGGCAGTACCAGCCTTCGTAGGCGCCCTTGCGCACCCAGCCGTTGTCGTAGACCCGCTGCATGATCTCGGCGACCACCGCTTCGTGCCGCGGGTCCGAGGTCCTGATGAAGAAATCATTGGTGGCGTCGATGATCGGCCCGAGCGCCTCGAACTTGGCCGCGTTCCGATCGACCAGCTCTTCCGGCGAGACCCCCTCTTTCGCCGCCGCGATCTCGATCGGCTCCCCGTGCTCATCCGTCCCGGTGAGAAAGAAGACGTCCTCCCCCCGCTGCCGGTGGTGCCGCGCGAGGATGTCCGCGGCCAACGTCGAGTAAGCGTGCCCCAGGTGGGGCTCCGCGTTCACGTAGTAGATCGGCGTGGTCACGTAGAAGCGCTCGGCGGGCATACGGCCCCGAGCCTAGCTATAACGTCGATTGGGGAACCTGAGATGGCGATGCAACGGAAGCCCACGTCCACGCGCAAACCACCGGTGCCGGCGGCGGATCACGCTGAGATCGAGCACTGGATCTCCCGGGTGATGCCCGATCTGAGCCCGATCGTCACCTCGCTGGACGAG
>JAFKFP010000425.1 GCA_017308185.1 bacterium
ACTGGACCGACCCCCGGCGATACTGTCAACTCGCCCCCAAAATGGAGCTGCACCATGGTCACGAGAACCTGGATCGGGGCCATCGCGGCCATGGCGACCGTCGCGGCGCTCGCTGGGGTGGCGCAGGGTCAGCCTCCGCCGCCGCGGGCCGACGGGCTGAACGCCACGTTCCGCGGCCCCTCGGGCCCCCTGCCGGTCCGCGACCGGGCCAAGCCCTGCGTGGCGATCCAGGCCGCCGGCTCCCTCTATCTGGTCGACATCGGGCCCGAGGCCACCGAGAACCTGCAACTCTGGCGGATGCCCCTGGCCGATGCGCGGGCGGTGTTCGTCACTCACCTGCACTCCGACCACATCGGAGATCTCGGCGAATTCAACATGCAGAGCTGGGTGGCCGGCAGGTCCGCGCCGCTGGCCGTGGTCGGCCCCGCCGGGACCGACAGGCTCGCCGCCGGCCTCCACCGCGCCTACGGCCCCGATCACCAGTTCCGCCACGCCCATCACGAGCATGGCGACGTGAAATTTCCCCTGGCCGCCGGCGAGTTGCGGGCGCAGGTGGTGACCCTGCCGGCCAAGGCCGACGACCACGGGGTGCGCAGCCGCCAGGTCTGGTCGCGGGACGGCCTGGTCGTCACCGCCATCGCCGTGGAGCACAGCCCCGCCTCGCCGGCCTTCGCCTATCGCTTCGACTACAAGGGCCGCTCGGTGGTGGTCAGCGGCGACACCATCAAGTGGCCGCCGCTCGCCCAGGCGGCCAAGGGCGCCGACGTGCTGATCCACGAGGCCCAGAACAACGACATGACCCGCAACCTGGCCCAGGGGCTGAAGGGTCTCGGACAGACCATCGTTGGGATCATTACAAGGTTTCCACTCCTGACGGCGGCCGTCGTTGCGACCGGCGCTGCCTTTACCGCATATGAAATGCTCGGCCGGCGCAACATCGAAAGTCTTGATGACATTCTGAAAGAGCATGAGGCGAATATCCGTCGTCTCGGCGATGCTTACGACGAAGTCAAAAAGCACGAGAAAGCCTATGCGCAGGGCGATAGCGCGATCACAGTCAACTTCCTTAATGCTCAGGAGTTGAAGAAGGCAGAGGATTTAGCTCGCTCGCAATTGCAGGATGCGTTCGACAGGATTTTTCGCAATTTGAAGCTTGGCGGAGGTTTTGACACCGACACGCAGGTTACTAACGGTACGACCACTGTCGGCAAGATCGCGGATGCCCTTCAAAAGGTCACCAGCGTCGACATGTCCAAATTCAATTCGGATGTGTCAAAGATCGGAACGCTCAATCCCGATTTGGCGGGCACCGCTTCCGAGCTTCTGAATATCTTCACGGCGCTCACAAAGACGGTCGACGCCTTCCCACAGCTTTCCGGGCAGGTGAGTGACGCCGATGTGAAATTTGCTGAGCTTCAGCAGGCTATATCAAGGATCGATTCCGACAGCGCGCAGAAAGCGCTGCAAGACTTGCTTGACAAGGCCAAGTCCGGAGAATCCGGCGTCGGTGACGTCACCAGTGCGCTCCAGACGCTGGAAAACACGAACCTCACGCTTGCCGGTCCCATCGCGGCCCTTGAAGACCTGTTCAAGAAGGCGGTAGCGGCCAAGAACGCGCTGAACCCGCAATCGCAGTTGCCGACGCTCGGCACGATCCCG